>JAILPB010000039.1 GCA_024690485.1 Butyrivibrio sp.
AATCTTTGTAGAATTGCGAGAGTTTCGAAGAAACGGAGCAATTCGTATATCATAAATAGTAAACCATTCATTATCCGAACAAAGATGCGGAAAAAAACAGCCGGCACCTTCGTACCGACTGTTTCTACTTTTTTACATTATCACCTTATCTCTCATCCTACCGATGGCATCCATGGCAAGCTTTGATCTCTCGCACTCTTCTGCCACAAGGGATATCTGCCAGCACAGATCTGAGCCCTTCATATGCTCTGATGCATAGGACAATCCGTTGGTCCTCTCATCAAGGAACGGTCTGTCAATCTGATTTGGATCTCCAAGGAGAATGATCTTGGTATCCTTACCTGCTCTGGTGATTATACCCTTGGCCTGAGCCGGAGTCATGTTCTGAGCCTCATCGATTATGAGATAAGTCTTTAAAATTGAACGGCCTCTTATGAAGTTTAACGCTTCTGTCTGAACTATTCCCCTTTCAAAAATCTCTTCAGTCTTATCCTGAAGCTCTCTCTCGTCGTTGTATCTCTCCTCTTCGCTGGAATCGATCAGCTGCTCCAGGTTATCAATTATAGGTCTCATGAGCGGTCCGATCTTATCCTGCTCATCTCCCGGTAAAAATCCGATGTCATCATCAAACTGAGAGTTTGGTCTGCAGACCAGAATCCTTCTGTACTCTCCCGTTGGCCTGTTTACCATTTTCTCAAGACCTACCGCAAGTGAGTAGAAGGTCTTCGCTGTACCAGCCATACCCTTAACTATAACAAGCGGTGCCTTGTCTGCAGGTTGCATCAGTGCTTCCTGTAAAAAGTACTGACCTGCATTTCTTGGCGTTACGCCATAAGGCTGCGCCTTTTCAAACTCAAGTTTCTTTATTACTCCATGATCAACTCTTCCCATCTGAGTCTTGTTCATGGACTGATCGCCCTGCAAAATAATGAACTCGTTTTCATAAAGCTCAGGTTTTACCTTGTTGCCGTCTTCATCGCACATATAAACCTGATCTACAGGAACGCCTTTTCTTCTAAATTCTTTAAATACCTCCTCCGGTGCAAAAACTCTGACTCTTCCAGAGTACTGTTCTCCATGTGATACTACCTGTTCAGTTGTAAAATCCTGGGCCTGTATTCCCAACAGCTGCGCCTTGATGCGCATCAGGATGTCTTTCGTAACAAGAATAACCTGTTCCTTGTGGGTATCCTTAAGCCCCTTGCATACTCTAAGGATTCGGTTGTCTGATTTGTACTCAACCATATCCTTCGGCAATTCGACGTCCTTGTAGTTCTTCTCAACTCTGAGAATGGCGCCGTCCTGCAACTCAACCCCTTGTGTCAGATCTCCTTTCTCCCGCAGTGCTTCCAGCAAGCGGATAACTTCACGGACATTGGCACCGCGCTCACCCTCGTCGCGCTTGTGCGTATCCAGTTCTTCAAGTACCACTAAGGGAAGGACAACATCGTTGTCGTCAAAACACCTTAAAGCGTGTGGCGCCTGAATGAGGACGTTAGTATCCAGCACATAGATTTTTTTCATGCACGTACCCCTCTCGTATGGACTTATTACTTTTAATAATTATACCATATTTTGTATATGCCATAAAGAAAAAATACTAGGGTTCGTGTTTTGATCAAATTCTCAATTAAATTTGTGACTTTATTGCTTTATTGCGATATTATAATAGTGATGTCAAACAAGAAAAAAATTCATCATATTTTTATTAAGTAACAGAGGAACAAAATGGCAACTAAAAAAACTACAAGTTCACATACACATAGTCACAAAGACGCGGCCCATGAACACACTCATGATCATCCACATACCCATGATCAAGGCGATGGAACTCATACTCATGAGCACAGCCATTCCCACGGTCACACCCACAGCCACGAGCACACTCAGGCGGTTTTAAACAGACTTGCTAAAGCCTCAGGTCACCTTGATTCTGTTCGCAAAATGGTTGAAGACGGCCGCGACTGCTCCGAGGTTCTCATACAGCTAGCCGCTGTGCGTAGCGCACTTGGCTCTGTAAGTAAGATCATCCTTAAGGATCACATGGAGCACTGCATCGTAGACGCCATCGAAGAAAACGATTCGGAAGCAATTGAGCGCCTAAATGCCGCAATAGATAAACTGATGAAATAAAGAGAACGCAAAAAGAGACCGCCATTCTTATCTCTACAACATTGAGATAAAAGGCAGTCTCTATTTTTTTGAAATTAATAGTTAATCAAACATCAAACTCTTCAATAACGTCAAACAGTCCCCTGATCTCTGCATGACCATTCTCAAGATAGAAAAGCCCCATCTCCCAGCCATTCTTATCATAAAGACCCATGATCTGAGGAGCTGCTTCTCTAACCTTCTGTGTGAGAGCCTCATCCTTAACGATCTTAACTGATCCGTCATATCTCATAAACTTATCACCATCAAGGGCCAGAACCTCAACCTTAGGATTAGCACTAAGCTGCTTATATACATTCTTAAATGTACCGCATCCAAAATAAAGCTTATCATCTACAATAAGGTGGAAACCGAAGGGACGACCTTTAGGCTGGTCTCCGTCTGTTGTAAGGAAATAAAAAGTTTGTGCCTTGTCAAGAAATTCGCTAACTTTCTGTACGTTACTCATTTTCATACCTCCTGAAAATACTTTAAAACAATTATATTGCTTAGAATTTATAATTACAAATACATAATTTTCGGACTTTTAGACAACCTCCTCCGGATACAGTATAATTCTTAATGGTGGTCATAATAATACAATTATAGTTTTTTCTATAATGGACCATCACATATAGTTTTATGAGGTTTAATAATGAAGTTAAAAGATCTGTCCGCTTTCAATGATATAGTGATCCAGTGCCATGACAATCCCGATGCGGATGCCCTGGCTTCAGGCTTTGCTCTGTATACATATTTCAAGCATCTTGGAAAAAAAGTAAAGTTCATCTACAGGGGAAAAAGTAAGATTCAGAAAAGTAATCTCCTTATAATGCTGGATAAGCTCTCCATTCCGGTAAGCTATGAGCCTGATTTTAATGAAGAGCCTGAGCTTTTACTTACAGTAGATTGCCAGTACGGTCAAAGGAACGTAACAGAAACAAAAGCAAAAAACATCGCCATAATCGACCATCATCAAAAGACCGTGGACCTGCCTGAGCTTTCAGAAGTAAGAAGCAGCGTAGGAAGCGCATCCACTGTTGTATGGGATATGATAAGGCATGAAGGCGATGAGTTCTTAAAGCTTATTACAGAGAATTTAAATCTATCCACAGCTCTCTACTACGGTCTGTACACAGATACCGGAAAACTCTCAGAGATATCACACCCGCTGGACAGGGATATGCTGGAAGATCTTGTTGTGAACAACTCTCTTGTTATCAACATGAGAAATTCCAACATCTCCTTAAATGAGCTCAAGATAACAGGAAAAGCCATCCTTGGCTACGAATACTACATAAAAAACAAATACATGATCATAGAAGCCGAGCCTTGTGATCCCAATATCCTGGGCGTAATGAGTGACTTTTCCCTGGAAACAAGCGGCGTTGATGTATGCCTTGCTTACTACGAAACTCCCGAAGAGATCAAATACTCAGTAAGAAGCTGCACAAAAGAAGTTCACGCAAACGACCTTGCAGCCTATCTTGCTGAGGGCATCGGCGGTGGCGGCGGTCACACCTACAAAGCAGGTGGAACCATCCGTCCTGAGAAGCTTGATGCAGATATATCAGCAAACAAACTCCTTAGACAGAGAATGGAAGCTTATTACTTAAGCTACGACATTATTTATGCCAAAGATACCACCCTTGATACCTCGGAGATGACAAGATACAAGAAGCTTCCTCAAAAGAGAGGCTGCGTTAAGCTCTCAGACATATTCCCCGAGCACTCTCTTGTATCCATCAGAACCCTTGAAGGTGACGTTGATATCTCCGTGGAAAAAGACCTCTACATAATGATAGGAATCGAAGGTGAAATCTATCCCATAAAAGAAGAAAAGCTTAAGCGCTCCTATGAGTTATGGGCGGACACTTTTGATAAGGAATACGAATATACCCCCCGCATTAAAAACCTCGCTACCATGGAAAAAAGAAGTATAACAGCGTATGCGAAGACTCTCCGCTCCCTTGATACTTCAGCTATTTTTGCAAAGAAGCTTACAAATGGTGTAAAGGTCTTTACCGCCTGGGATGAAGAAAAATACTATCTTGGAAATGTAGGCGATTACATTGCTGTGAGGGAAGATGATCCCCACGATATCTACATAATAAAAGAAAGACTGTTTGATCAATTGTACCAAAAGGTAGATTGATAAAAACAGCCTTTCCAAAGGTTTTATTACAAGTTATTGGATTCCGTAAATTGATTTTTTACCGTCGGACATTTCTGCATCCCCGAGATGATTTTTTGCCTTTGCAATAAGGTCATCAATTGAATAATGCTTAAACCATCCAACGTAGGATTCGTCCTGGCTCTTGGTAAATCCATAGGTCAGGAATGAATCCGTTTTTTTGTTATATCCAAAGCAGTTTTCAATATAGCAAAGCTGCAGCCATGACTTAGTATCAACAACATCCATAAGATATCCTGTATTTACAAACAAAAGATCCTTTTCATCATCGAATTCGAAGTTTCCGTTTGCAAAAGACATAGAATATGCAGCAATATCTGTTGTTCCAAGGTTTTCTCCTGTGTCAGGATTGTATCTTACAAGTGTTCCCGTTTTGAAATTCACAAGGAGGAACTCACCATCTTTCTCTGTCTCATGGAAAGTTATTCCATTGGGTTCAACTCCCTGACATGATATATCAGATAAGATTTCGCCCTTCATATTCATGATGATGATCCTGTCATTATCTGTTACTGCCACCTTGTCACCTGCACTATTTATGGCAACATCCTTGGTTCCATTAAGTTCAGCGGTTGCTTCAAACGTTGTAACAGACAAATCCCTTGTATCAAGAATCATATCCACATCAGATATCAGATAGCACTTTTCGGCTTCAGCGAAATATCTGATCTCATCAATTCTCTCGTAAGAGATATCGTTATCAGTCTCCTCGCCGCTACTAAGGTCATATGTCTTAACTTTGACGGTTTCATAATCAAAGTTATCCATATATATGATTTTACCGTCATTAAGTGCACACATCGGTGTTGAAATGTGGTAATCCGCATTTAAGACATCAGTCTTTGCTTCTTTAGATTCTATATCAACTGTAACCAGTGAAATGCTCTTGTAATCATCATAGGTAAGATAAACCTTGCCTTCGTATGCTCCAAGAATAGTGTAGCTATACTTAGGTGTATCTTCACCGAGAACCACATCCCCAAGATAAGTCTTATTTTGGGGATCAACCATGATCATCTTGGTTCCCTCACCCTCTTCTACAAGAACGGCCAGGATATCATCATCCATATAATACTTATCTGACCCATGCTTATAGGCAGGCATATCTTCTATCTGATTCCACTCATCGTCATAAGTCTTGATGTCATAGCAGATGATGTCCTTACTCAAGTATTGCAGAGTGAAAAAGTGTTTTAAAAGCCTTGCATCTATCAGATCCGATGAAAACCTGTCAAAATACTGCATTCCGTATGCATCCATGAAAGTACCCGGGTTTGCAGTAGTCCCTCCACTGGTCACGTACATAGGCTCGCCATCACCATCGACATCACTGGCATCAACTATAGTATCATTGAGCTTATTCTCATCTATAACTTCGCCGGTGTCCTTATCCCAAACCTTGCCTATGTCTCCCTCGTAATACAGGATATTTCCGTTTCCAAGCTTAAGAAAATCACTTCCTGCGGGTACATCAGAATCCACAATACTATCTTCCCAGACTTTTTCAAGAGAACCTGATTGCAGACAGATAATCTTTGTTTCCATATCTGTAACAAAAGTGAACTTGTCAACTCCTGTGGTTCCATCCTGCCCGAAAGGTCTTGTAGAAACCATTAGCTTATCTCCAAAATATTTCATGGTGCTAACAGCGTTGCCCTCAAGAGGATATGTAAGAACTTCTCCGGTATTTATGTCATACTCTTTAACCGATAGCTCAGGATTAGCATAGTCCTCATTGTACTGCTCATAAACTGCAATCTTGCTTTTATCATCAGACATGGTACTGTCAAGTTCGTAAACTCTGTAGTATTTGTCTTCCTCAGTACTATAAAAGCCATTTACACTTATGACAGCACCATCCTTTATTGATAGCTTTGTAAAAGTACCTCTGACGCCTACAACCATGATATTCCCGTCATCAAGGACCAAAATATTCCGGCAGGAATCAAGATCCTGACAGGAGTCATTTTCCCATATATACTCGCCCTTATCCAGGTCATATGCGTATATCTTCTCTCTTCTTGCAACGATAAAAATGTCGTTATTGTAAAAGAAGGTTCCATTAAGGTCATTATCCGGCTTATTTTCAAGGAAAAGCTGTTTCCTGCTCTCCACATCCCAAACTGATATTACGTTATTGTTGTCAATAGCAGATATCCTTGATCCATCCTCAGAAAGCTCAAATTTCTGAATGTCATTGGGCATACTGAAATTCCACACTGCACTGATATTTAAGCCTGTAGGTGAAACATAAGAAAGCGTGGCATTTATAATAGCCTGCTCCGCTTCCGGAATTACCGGTCTGTCCTTACTTTCATCTGACGGAAGTGCTGCAAGAGCCAGCTGCATAGCATCTATTCTCTTTTTGTCTTCAAGCTGCTTAGCGGATTCGTTAGCAAGATATCTGGACTGATTACGAAGTGATTCCACATAATTCTCGTGGATTAGAGCTTTGCTATAGAACATGTAGCCTGCAAAGCCCAGTGACAAGGCTGCAGCCGCACCAAAAATAGTAGACATTTTGCGCATCTTGTACTGTCTTTGCCTGTCAATAAGCTCATCATATGAACAGCCGATTATGGCCGCAACAAGACGGGGAAGCTCTTTTGCCTTAGCTTCTCTTCTGGGCATTCTATAATCACAGGACAAAGGCTCGTAGGGAACATCAACAATATGTTTGTTTCCCTCCTCATCGACTACTTCCTTTTTTCCTGTGAGCAGTACCTTAGGCACAACTTCATAAGGCTCACTGTCACAAAGAACAGTGAGCACATTATTTAAGGTGTGGTTTCTAAGGAAAAACTCAATTTCTCTTTCTACCCATACGGATTTAGATGTGTTTGAAGAACAGATCACAATAAGATAATCTGAGTTAGCAAGTGCCTGAGAAATCGTATCATTAAGGTCGCTGGTAATAGGGAGTTCATCCTTATCTCTAAACACTCGCTCAATTTTTCTGACTCCGGTTGCTTTCTGGATTTTCTTAGGAATGTGATAATGCTCTAAATCTCTTACAATTGATTCAGCTATCCTGTTATCAAGGTCAGCGTGCTTGTAAGAGATGAAAGCATTAAAATGGTGCATTGTTACTTACTCTCCGATATTACTCTACTATTGCTACGAGCTCGATTGTGAAGTTGAGCTCTTTTCCGGCCATCTCATGGTTAGCATCAAAGGTTACTGTCTTGTCGTCCTTTGCCTTAACCTTAACCGGGATAGGTCTTCCCTGCATATCCTGCAGATAAACCTGCTGATCTACTGATAAATCCTCTGATCCGGGAAGCTCAGCAATATCAAGTGTAAAGATTGCATCGGGATCATACTCACCATAAGCTTCAGAAGGCATAAGGTGAACGTCCACCTTCTCGCCAACTTCCATATTGGCAACAGCCTTGTCAAAACCAAGGATCATCATGCCCGCGCCGCAGATAAACTGAAGAGGCTCGCCTCTGTCATAGGATGAATCGAACTGTGTGCCGTCGTTGAAGGTTCCCTTGTAGTGAGCACGAACGATCTTACCAACGTTCTTACCCTCAAATAAAGGCTCTGAATGGCAGCCTGAGCATCCTGCGCAGCCGCTCTCGGGGCAGCCCTCTTCCTCATGGCTTCCGCAGTCATGACCCTCTTCGTGATGTCCGCATGAATGGCCATCCTCGTGGTCACCGCAGGTATGTCCTTCGCCGTGGTGGTCACAGTTTACGCCTGTGTTAATAAGCTCTCCCTTAAGATAAGCTTCAACTGCCTCATCTGTGCTTCCTGAAGCACCTGCGCAAAGCTCGATACCCTTTTCTGTAAGTGCGCTCTGAGCGCCTCCGCCGATACCGCCGCAGATAAGAACGTCGATATCCTTATTAGCAAGAAGTCCTGCAAGAGCTCCGTGGCCCTCTCCCTCAGAACCGATTACTTCAGAAGATACTACCTTTCCATCCTCTACGTTATATACTTTAAACTCTTCCGTATGTCCAAAATGCTGGAAGACTTCGCCATTTTCATGTGTTACTGCTATTCTCATATGTACTACTCCTTAAATAAAAAATAAAACCAGTCGCGACTTCAATGCTACCATTAATTGTAGGTTTTAAGCAAATTAATTAGTCCCGGGCATTCCCCCTGTCAGCCCATGAAAAAAGAGACATAGTAGCCCATACGAGCTACCACATCTCCTTGTTTTTCCTGTTTTATTTAACCAGCATTCTCTTTGTTATAAATGGTGAAAGATTATGCTTGTAGGTTAACAGTGTTATGATATATGAAACGATCACACTTACTACGAACATACCCACAGTAGCAACTACTGAAACAGTAAGATTTCTACTAAGGAACGTATATACAGGACTATCAATTTTTCTTACTACGCCCAGTATGAATACCATAATGACTACAAATAGAATCGTCGGAACAATCATATATTTGTAACACAGACTATAGTATACAAACGAGAAAGAAACGATAATTCCCACAACAAATATGAATGCAGACTGTCTTGCATAGTTTTCTTCATAGGTCAGCCCTTCAACTCCGCGGTTTACCAGATAAACATGATAAACAATTATTATCCCTGTGAAAAGTGCTTCAAGAGGCACTGTAACAAGATAAGGCATTGTAACCTGAAGCTTTTTCTTCAAAGGTGACGCCTGAACAAGCTTAGAACAGGTAAGTGTCATAAGAAGCTGGAAGAGGAATACCGGCAAAAGCACAAAGTAAAACGCACCGATTACAGATTCTCCCCCTTCTGATACTTCAAAGACAAATCCTAATATTCCAAACATCATTCCCAAAAGCATCATATTCTTAAACTGAGGGCTGTATTTAACTATTTTATAAGCCTTTTTAATATCATTAATCATCCCAAAATCTCCCTTATTATCTGTTATCTCTGCCATAGAGGCTTTTTTTGTAGCTGGACTTTGCATGCCTGTAGGTAAGGATTGTTGCTCCGATAGCCAAAACAATCATGACAGCCATGCACAGTTCCAGATTCATGGTCTTTTTATCAATACCTAAAATATAGATAAACACAGATGCTATTATTCCAGGTGTCACAAGAAGCGTCATTATAGACGGATATATATTAAAGTTTGTCACGTATCTAAGGATATTTACGGATATAGCGTTTACAAGATAAAAAAGTAAGGCATAAATCATGCAAACAAGTACAAACCGTTTTCCGGGATATCCGTTTATAACCGTCCTCATTCCTGCAAAAACAGCCATTAGAATTGCATAGTGCAAAAAGCTTCTGAGCTGCTCCTGCATGATAGCACCCACATAGACCTTTTCTCCGTAGTAGGAACATCTAAGTGCCCCGCATTTTCTGCTTCTTGAATAGATTCCTCCAAATAAGAAGTAATCTCTAATAAGCTCAGCGAGCAGCATAAATATGGTCAAAACCATAAATGCACCTACATCAAATTTCAGATTCATAATGGCAAATAAAACGATAAAAGCCACTGGTATACCAAAACCAAAAATGAGCTTATCCAATATGCCATGAAAAACATTATAGGTTTTAATATAATTTTTCATTACGCTGTTTTCTCCCTGTTATCCACCATAGCAAGCGCCGAGTACTGTTTCATTACATGTACAGAAATCTGAGAAAGTGTAGGTCTCTCAACTGCAATATCAAGACCGGAGAGCTTATCAAGATCCTCTGACAGGCAGATTCCCTCAAATCCGTAGCTACTTGAAGACAGGTTTGAAATAATCCTTGAAGCAAAGCTTTCATCCTTCTTCTCGCCCTTAACTACGATGTATTTTTCCTTGAGGTCTTCTACAAAGCCCTGCTCTACGATTCTGCCCTGCTCAACAATGATCACATAGTCAGTGATGCTCTCCATGTCAGTAATATTGTGGGTTGAGAAAACAACTGTCTTTTCACCTTCATTCTCTGCAAGATAATCACGAAGCATGTTGCAAAGCTTATCTCTCATAAGAGGATCCAAGGGGGAAGCAGGCTCATCAAGTAACAAGAGCTTCGTATCTCTTGCAAGGACTCCTGCAAGCATAAGCTTTATCTTGTTACCGTCTGAGAGATTGCTGATCTTTTTGCTATCCTCAAAGGCTTTTCCGGAGACAATTGCAAGTTCCTTTAAAAGCTCTCTGTATCTGTTTTTATCAAAACCATCAAATAACAGTTCTTGGAGTTCCTCCACCTGCTTAAGTGTCCATCTGGGGAAGAAGTAATCACCCGTTCCGGTATATCCTATGTTGTTCTTTACATCAGGATTTTTCTCTCTGTCCTTGTCATCATATTTCCCGAAGAAAGTAAGCTCTCCCTTGTACTCGAGGTTTGTTCCTGCAAGGATATCAAGAAGTGTTGTCTTACCTGCTCCGTTCTCACCGATAAGAGCTGTGGCAAATCCCTGTGGTATCTTAAGTTCGCCGATATCCAATGTAAAATTCTTGTATTTCTTTAATATATTTTTTCCCTCAATTGCGCTGTTAAATTCCATAACTCATTCCTCCAGATTTTGTCATAAGGGGTACCGCTTGCGGTGGATTCCTTATGGCGGTTCACATTTTTAATAATCTTCTTTACATTTCCTCTAGTCTTAATAGTGTTTCAAGTGTTTCCACCAGCTCTTCCCTTGTCATACCTGCCAATTTCGCAGAGTAGATAGCATTAAGAAAAGCTTCCTCAACCTTTCTCCTATGCTGCTCCATCAGCATCTGAGTATCCTGAGCATTTACGTAATAGCCCTTGCCCTGAACGGCTGTTACAAGTCCCTCCTGCTCAAGCATCTCGTATGCCTTAAGGGTGGTTATAACACTTATTTTCAGGTCCTTAGCCAGTCCTCTTATGGATGGCAGATATTCGCCCTGCTTTAATCTTCCTTCAAGGATGTCTCCTTTGAAATTGTCAGCAATCTGCTGGTATATAGGCACCCCTGATGATTGCATTATCTTCATAATCATCCTCCGGAACACAGTTTTGTTGTAACTGTTTATGTGTTATATATACACCTATAACAGCACCATGTCAACAGGGTTTTTGAGGAAATCTTTTTGTGATATACTTTTTCTTATAAAATATCGTTAACTTTTATTCACTTTGTTCCGAAAACCAAATTTGTTTTGGAAGTGTAAAGTAGATTATGAAAACTTTGAACCGTCATAAGGAATCCACCGCAAGCGGTACCCCCTTATGACAAATCATGAGGGGAAATAAATATGGAAAGCTTCAAAGTTTCAGTAAAAGACGCGGATTATCTTGAAAAATCCCTAAGCTTCATCAGAGAATTTCTGACTTCTAAAAAGGTTTCAAAAGAAAACATCATAAAGACAGAGCTTTTATCTGAGGAGACCATTGTTTTGCTAACAAAACACGCTCCTGAGGGAAGTTCCATTAGAATACAGGCAAAGAAGACCTTTAGCGACGTTAATCTCGTTATAAGCATGAAAGGTGAACAGTTTTCCTTTGATCCGGGTGAATCAGACATCTCTCTGGACATTGAAGAAGACGAAGCTGAAGATGCTATAAGAGCACTGTTCTTAAAGGCCTTTGGAGAAAAATACAAATACACCCACAAGGACAATATAAACAGAGTCAGGATCACTGCAGAAAAGTCAGGTCAGTCCTCTCTCTACGCAACTCTTATCGCAATGGCCCTGGGACTGATTCTAGGTTTCTTATTAAAGACCGTATTCCCTGCACCTGTGGCAAATGTTGTATGTTCTTATGTACTGGAACCTATAAAGACTATGTTTATGAATGCACTCAAGATAGTTATTGCTCCTGTTATTTTCTTCTCCCTTGTGACATGCTTTTCACAGTTTAAAAACCTGGCAGAACTGGGAAAACTGGCAGCAAAAGTAATGGCTGTATATATGATGACTACTGTAGTAGCGGTATTTATCGGCACATCCATTGCCCTCCTTATAAAACCCGGTGCCTTTGGATTTGCCCTGTCAGAAAGCGTAGCTCTTTCAGAAGTAAATATAAACACCGATATTGATTATTCTTTGCTTCATATGATCGTAAATATTGTTCCTTCCAATTTCGTAAAGCCCTTTGTAGAAGCAGATACGCTACAGATAATGTTCCTTGCGGTTCTTGTTGGCATTGCTGTAGGAATGATCGGCGAATATACCTCTGTTCTGTCAGAGATATTTGAAGCCTGCAATTCACTGTTCCTAACCATAACCACCATGATAACTAAACTGATTCCTCTGGCTGTTTTCTGCTCAGTTGCACTTATGCTTTTCAATATGGGCGGAAGCTCTTTCCTGACCATACTCCATGGAGGAATAGTACAGATATTCAGTATTCTTACCATGATATGTTTCTATGGCATTATGGTGCTGCTTGCTGGACGGCTTAATCCCATTAAATTCTTCAAGAATGCAAAAGCAGGTATGCTTGCAAGTTTTTCGCTTAGTTCCAGCTCTGCTGCCATGCCTACGAACATTAAGGTTTGTATAGAAGACCTTGGAATCTCACCTAAGATATGCAATTTCTCCATTCCCCTTGGAACCACTGTAAACATGGACGGGACCTGTATTTACCTATCCTCCTTTGCTCTGTTTTTGGCAAGGGGCTACGGTGTAAGTCTTACAAGTTCTATGATGCTTTCCATGTTTATAACCATTATTCTCCTATCCCTTGGAGCTCCGGGAGTTCCCGGAAATGGACTTATCTGCCTTGGCGTTCTCCTTAACCAGATAGGTGTGCCGATTGAAGCTGTTGGCCTCATCATGGCCATAAACCCAATCATCGATATGTTCGATACCGTAAACAACACTACCGGCGATATGGCTGCAAGCCTTTTGGTTGCAAGATCTGAAAACATGGTGGATCTGGAAATATTTAATAAGTGATTGCCAGACCATCAGCAAAAACAAAAAAGGGGCTTCGCCCGGATAATTGATATCCGAAGCGATAGCCCCTTAAATTGTGCGTAGGATTATTTCTTGCCTACTCTTAATGTGATTGTAAACTGATCATTGAAGAATCGTTTAGAAATCTTACTCTGATATACTACAATAATGTGTGTTACAGCCATATTGGATTTGTAGTATGAAGATGATTTATCTTCAACTTTATTAGTAGTTTTACTAGTCCAAGTGGTCAATCTTCTTGACTCATTAGCAGATTTATTAAGACTTATTCTCTGATTATTTTTAATTTTCTGGCAGTAATAACCATCATATGAGTTTTCTCTAATTCCATCGATTTCATCATCGAAGTCACCATCTCCGTTGAGATCTATTCCTCTTGAGTAACCTCTTTTAATCCAACTGCTGTTCTTAATATAACTACCGCTTTCTTCTGTATTATTTTTTGTAACATAAGGATTGGGCTTAATTACATACGCAGTAACAAACTGGTACTCTTTTCCCATTTTCACCTTGAACTTACCTGATTTTTTTGTAGTATATTCAATGCCGTTTTTATTTCTTGTCTGAGCTTCGAGCATCTTTTTATTTTTGCCACTTTTGCTCATATCAATAACAAGCTCTTTTCCTGCATATGTTACAGATTTAAGCGCTCTTGTATCGTTACTTACGATAACCTTGACATTGTAAGTTGTTATAGCGCCTGTTCTGTCAGCAATTTTGATCTCAAGATTAGCTTTTCCGACCTTTTTACCGAAAATTCTGTATCTGTATGTATACTTTTTAAGTTTTAATGCTTTAGCGTTTTCATAACTTCCGACATAGTCCTTGGAACCGTCTCTTCTTTCAAGATAATACTGCTTAGTTTCACTATCATAAGAGGCATATCCATCAGAAACTGCTTCGCCACATTTGGTGATTATTGCACTCTTTTTACCACTTGTTAAGGCAAAACCTGCCAGAGTCTCGCCTGGGCGAAGATAAACGTCGTAGCTGTAGTCATTATCAAGATTAACATATATCTGAGGTGCAAAATCCTTATAATACTCATATGTGGTAGCTTTTTCTTTGTCACCACTTACTTTTTTTCCTCTACCATCTACAACATATGTCTCACCTGTTATCTTATTTCTATATGTTGTACCATTGTCCTTATCTATAGATAAAGATCCGTCTTTATTTGTCTTATAAGTTACATTTCTATCAATGTCATAAACTGTTGCGGCGCTTACAGGCATTGCACATGTAAGTGCAAGTACCAGGGAAAGCGCTCCCATACATCTATTTATTACTTTCTTCATGAAATCCTCCAGGTTAATAACTAAAACAATTGTCCATGTAGCTTTGCATGTGTGAAAAAGCTGTATAATCTGTAATATTCCACACCTTTAGCATACTCATTAATTTCCTACTCTAAGAATGATCGGAATCGGCATGTAGGAAACACCCTTTGTTACCTTATTTTGATAAACAATATAGATTACTGTATATGCATAATTTCCGTTAGTGTATGAAGATTCATAATCTGAAATCTCACCTGTACGATTATTTGTATAATAAGATGTATAATTTGTCTGGTCTGCTACAGTATTAAGTGTTATCTTGGCGCTTTTACCAATTTTCTGCACACTGCTTCCAGAGAAATCATTCTCATCGATTCCATTGATAGTATCTTCGTAATCACCGTCTCCGTTGAGATCTATTCCTCTTGAATATGCTCTCTCCAAAGAAGTGGTTGTTCTTGTGTAACCGGTACCACTCTTTCTAGTTTCTGTTTTAGGTACATAGCCATTAGGCTTAACAACGTAAGCAGCAACAAACTTATAGTTGTCGCCCATCTTCACTTTGAATTTTCCAGATTTCTTTTTTGTATATTCAATTCCACGCTTATTCTTTGTCTGGGCATACAATATTTTATTATTTGTAGCATCCCTGTTTCCATCAATAAGAAGGCTTTTTCCGGCGTAAGAAAGGGATTTAAACACTCTGTTATCATTTGTAACAATAACTTTAATATCAAGAGTCTTTATAAGTCCTGCACCATCCTTAACCTTAAGCTCTAATACAGAAGTTCCGACTTTTCTGCCACCAAGTCTGTATGCGTAGTTGTATACCTGGGTCTTACTCGGAGCATAACCTGAATCGTAGCTGTATCCATTGTAATAATCCTGACCCTCGAAGTGACGAGTGCTATTTCTTCCGTAAGTATCATCAACTGACATACCCGCTTTTTTGATACTTACGCAGCCTTTTCCGTTCTTTACCTTAAAGCTTTTTACCTTCTCTCCGGCACGAAGAACAACGTTATAGTCTACATACTCATCTGTACCAATGGTAATTTTCTTAGGAATTCCATAATCATAAGATTTTCTTGCTTTTTCACTATCTCCACTGATGACTTTACCATTTGCATCTACTACACAAGTTTCGCCTGTAACCTTATTCTTATAAGTTACTGTCTTGGTTGTGGGAGTAAGTGTTCCATCCTGATTTGTTTTGTAATCAACGGATCTGTCAACATCATAGTAAGTCTGATACATGCCATAATTAGCATATTTATTGATGTCATAATAGGACGCTTTTGCACTAATAGGCGTAGCGAAAGAGACTGCCATAGCCGCTGCCAGCGCCATGGCACAAAGTTTAGAAACTTTCTTCATATTGTTTTTCCCTCCTGATTTCCGGCTTCCATGCCGGCTAACTATTATACAGCAAGTACAATACTATCACATTGTTAAAATTGTGTCAAAAATAATATTTAAATATAAGAAAGAATGTCGCTTGCGACATTCTCGCGCCGAGCGCGGTTGCTGAAGGCAACATATTCCTATCGCGCGAGTGCGCATCCATAGCGGAGCGCTTTTTATGATATAGGAATTTCGGAGAAATTTCCTATATCATA
>JAILPB010000048.1 GCA_024690485.1 Butyrivibrio sp.
AACGCTGAGAAGGGCTACTTTGAATTTGGCGGCTCAACCATCATCGTCCTTACCAAGGAGCGCCGCGACCTCAACCCTGCTCTCCTTACAAGAGAGAAAAATGAGGAAGGCGAAATTCCTGTAGGCGTTGGCGAGAAACTGTTTGCGGATTGATATAAAATAAACCTTTTCATAGCCAGTATTCTTATTCTTGCAGTGATTTCACGATTTTCCAAAGCCTCCACTGTCAGGGATTCTTGATACAGCAGTGATTTTTCCCATTTATTAAAAATCACTGTCCAAAAAGCCGCATATCTACAGTGATTTAGCAAATTATAAAAATATCACTGTCCGGAAATCTTTGCTACAACAGTGATTTTACACAAAAACGGTCATTTCACTGTCAATACACCGGGAAAATGACAGTGATTTTTTAAAAATATATCTTTCCACTGCTTGTGGTGTATTCCCCCCAAAAATTCTAATCCCAACGCTCTGAAATTGCTTCTCGTGTGGCGATTACCTCCGCAAACTAATTCCCTCAAAAATCTGATACTTTGTCTTCATGAATTATTGATTGTTTATTACAAGTGGAAATATGCCCACTTTCAACTACTATCATTCTAGCGTTTCCATGAAGACCTTTGGATACGGAATTTCAGGAATTTATGCGCAATTCGTACTTGACAAGAAATATGTATTATGATTTTTTCATAAAAAAGGATGGCATATAAACACCATCCCTTCTTTGTCTTAAGAATATATCAACCTTTTTTAAATTTAAACTTTGCCTTCTTTGCTCCGGCTTTCTTGAGCATCTTGGTGACTTTATTGAAAGTCTTTTTATCCTTACAGATAATAGTTATCTTTGCTCCTTTCTTTATACCCTTGAAGCTTCCCTTGGATACTGTCTTTAGGTTATTAGCCTTGATAGTGATCTTCTTAAGGCTCTTACAACCATTAAATGCGTTGGAACCGATTCTCTCAATGTTGGCACCAACCGTAAAGCTCTTAAGTTTCTTGCGGTTCCTATAAGCATTATCCTTAATCTCAGTAATGTTATAGGTGATTCCCTCGTAGGTAACTGTATCGCCGATAGTCACAGAGGATACGTTCATATCACCATTATCAATTACTGAAGCTTCTCCGGTTGATGAGAGCTGAATGTCTTTGCCGCCATCTGTAATTGTTGCATCTACAGGAGCGTTTGCAAAAGTCGCGTCATTTGCTGGCTGCGCGGGAGTTACTGCTGCAGGCTGCTTGTTTTCAGGCTGTGCAGGCTGGTTGTTGTCGCCCTGTGTAGGCTGGCTGCTGCCGCCCTGGCTTCCAGCGTTACCACTCTGATTATTGTCGCCCTGTGTAGACTGGCTGCTGCCGCCCTGACTTCCTGAGTTACCACTCTGGTTGTTATCTCCTGAGCTCTCAGGAATCTTCTCCCAAATAGCGTAAACTGTAGTATTTCCACTTACAGTTACAGAACTTACTGCACTTGTTCCGGTTGAGCTTGTACTCCATCCCTTGAATGTATATCTGTCCTTAGTAGGAGTCTCGTACTGGCCAAGGCTTATGCCGTCTCCATAAGAAGCGCTAACTTCCTTGGTCTGGCTTCCATTCGAGAACTTACCACCATTTCCGCTGAGCTTAAGAGTATATGTATTCTTAGTCCATATAGCATAAACAGTAACATTGCCGCTTACAGTTACAGCATTAATAACTGTTGTGTCGGTAGCGCTTACGCCCCATCCCTTGAATGTATATCCATTTCTTGTAGGAGCCTCATACTGATCGAGGTTTACATCATCACTATAGTAAGTACTGATATTCTTTGTCGAACTTCCATCTGAGAACGATCCACCATTTCCTCTAAGTGTAAGAGTATATGTCTTCTTCTCCCAAACTGCATAAACCGTAGTGTCACGTGTCAAAGTTACAGAAGTCACAGTTTCAGCAGAGCCTACCACCATACTCCATCCCTTAAAGGTATATCCATCTCTTGTAGGAGTAGCATAATCGCTAAGACTCATCTCTGTTCCATATGTAGCCTGATCGCTCTTACTTACACTGCCGCCTGAGAACTTTCCGCCATTAGCACTTAGGTACAGAGTAAATGTATCATCTACAAAGTGTGCATAGAAATGCTTCTCTGCAGTTACAGTATTGCTACGAGTCACCTTTGAGAATATAGAGCTGCTTGTACTCCATCCATCAAAAGTTGCATGCTCTTTTACAGGTTCATATGCAAGGGCATCAATAGCGTCGCCATAGGTCTGACCATACTTCACATCTACCCACTGAAGCTCTCTGTCGCTTCCATCAGCGTGGAAATACACACGAACAGTAGCTTCTTCCCAATGTGCATATAGATTTCGCTCTTCCACCTGATCTACAACAGTATCAGCAGTAATCTGTATTCCACCCTCAGGCTCAGTAAACCATCCAATCAGATTATATCCTGTTCTGCTGATGGAACCAACACTAGTAAACGCGCTTTCATAGGTCTGACTATAATTCACATAACCAGATCTATAACTGGAATATCCATCATTATTATAAAAGACCACTCTGCTTCTTATAGGTGTCCAGTGAGCATACAATGTTCTGTCTTCTACTACAGAAGAAATAGAATAAACTCTGCTTCCGCCTTCCTTTGCATCATACCAACCAGCAAAGGTATATCCATATCTCTCAGGTGTCTCAAACCCACCTAAATATTCACCTGCAGTTTTTTTAATTGATTCTGTCTGTACAGTTCCGCCATTTGCATCAAAGGTTGTTGTGAATTCTCCTGCAACCCACTTTGCATATATCGAATGGTTATACGTTGAATCCACCTTTGTTTCTTCAGTTATCCTAGTCTTATATGTTGTGTCTTTATACCATCCCGCAAAGATATACCCTGTTCTTGTTAAATTATTAGGCAGTTCTCCGTATGTATCTCCAAACGTTACTTCCTTTGTAGTATTTGTCTGCCCGTTTTGAGGTCTGAGCGTGACTGTTACCTTCTTACCTATCCAATGTGCATAAAGAGTGGTATCACCACTAAGAACTGTATTTTCATCAACCTTTGTTCCACCGGTCTTATCTGTATACCAAGCATCAAATTCATATCCGGTAGCCCATACAGATGAAGGCATCTCGATGATTTTTCCCTCGTAGGTACGACCATTTTTACGAAAACCATTCGCACCATCTACTACTCCATCAAAGGACACAGTATATACCTTCTTAACATTCTTATATGAATACTCTGTTCCATTAGCTATAGCAGGAGTAAGATAGCCAAGATAATTTTCATTTCGAATATGCTTAGTAGTGTTAGCCACCCATCCGGGAACGTCAAATAAATGGCTCTCAAAATCCGCTGTAGTTTGGTTGAAATAATCATGAAGTAGTAACACCTTATACTTAGAATCATCTGCGCTTGTCTGATCATCCCATGTAGCATCTACTTCATAGTAATCTCCGCCGATCTTAACAATGTTCCATGCATGTCCGCCACCGCCGCCAAGTCCTGCTACGACGTGACATTCGATTCCGGCCTTGTTAAGAAGCATCTTAAATGCCTTAGAATATCCATCGCAGACGGGTGAATTATTTACGAAAGCACCATATGCTGTATGAGCAACATCATGGCCGCGATTATTATCAGCAGCATCATGATTATATTCAACCGCCTCAATAAGGGCATCATGAATAGCAAGCTCCTTATCAAATTCGCTGCCGGATAAACTCAATCCATTATAAAAAGAGTTGCATGCTGTCTGAAGTTCTGATTCCATCTGGGCAAGATCAGAACCTGTGTAATCAGAATCAGAAGGCTTGCGGAAAACAAAATAGTATGCGTATGTTTTTGAACCATTAGAACTAGTCTGAGTTGATGTCAATACAGATGCTCCGTATACAATACTCTCAAGCTGCTCCGGATGATCAAACTTAATAGCCGGACTAATTGCACTCCAATTGATATCTCCGAGTTCTTGATTTCCCTTATAGACAAGAACTGCCTGTGTTTCAAGATCAATACTTTGACCAGATTCTACAGGATCAAGGTTTTTCTTTGAAGCAGTAAGATACGCCTCATAAACCTTCTTATCCGTATCATTAAGCATGTTGTAATAATAATCGTCTGTTCTGTAGGAATTAAGGGTCACACGATTTGAACGCGCCCCCGGAAGCTTATCGAATTCTTCCTTAGAAATTTCAATTGTCTCAACTGTATTATCCTTCCAGGCATCAGATAAATCGCCTGTGGGATATTCAACCTTCAGTTCCTGCTGATGCACTTTTTCAGTTCCTGCCTCAGCACTAACTGCTACAGAATTCGTGACAAATAATCCTGTCAGCATAAACGCGCAGAAAAAGCCCTTAACTAAGGACACACTCTTCTTCATTAAAACTACCCTCCAAATATAAAAAGCACATTTGCGCAATCATATATAAGCAATCCATTCTCAATATTAATGCCAGTTGTGATTTAATGCAACATTTAATTTTTGCACTTCTTTCATATTTACAGGGATCTTTAATAACAATGTTGAGAAAAAACTTCAGATATAAGAAGAAATCGCATAGAAGCTAGCTATAGAAAGGAAATCCCCCACGGTAGTTTCGACCAGAAACCACCATGAGGGATTCACATTTTTACCTTATCAAGCAAGAGCCTGCTCAAGATCTGCAATAAGGTCTGCCTTATCTTCAAGTCCGCAGGAAATACGGATAAGACCTGCAGGGATTCCTGCTGCTTCAAGCTGCTCATCTGTCATCTGACGGTGAGTTGATGTTGCAGGATTGAGGCAACATGTTCTTGCGTCAGCAACATGAGTCTCGATAGCGCAAAGCTTAAGCTTGCCCATAACCTCTTCAGCTGCTGCTCTTCCGCCAACTACCTCGAATGAAACTACGCCGCATCCGCCATTAGGAAGATACTTCTTGGCAAGTTCATAATAAGGATCGCTCTTAAGTCCCGGATAGTTAACCTTTGCAACCTTAGGATGCTTTTCAAGGAACTCAGCCACTGCCTGACCATTTTCAACGTGGCGAGGCATACGTACGTGAAGTGACTCAAGACCAAGGTTAAGATAGAAAGCGTTCTGAGGTGACTGGATACTTCCAAGGTCACGCATAAGCTGTGTTGTGCACTTTGTGATGAATGCGCCTTCTTTGCCGAACTTTTCAGCATATACAATACCGTGATAAGAATCATCGGGAGTTGTAAGTCCGGGGAACTTATCTGCATGTGCCATCCAGTCGAATTTTCCTGAATCAACGATAGCTCCGCCAACTGCAGCGCCGTGACCATCCATGTACTTAGTTGTTGAATGTGTAACGATGTCTGCGCCCCACTCGATAGGTCTGCAATTTACAGGTGTAGGGAATGTATTATCAACGATAAGAGGAACGCCATGCGCATGAGCTGCCTTTGCAAACTTCTCGATATCAAGTACTGTAAGTGCAGGATTTGCAATAGTCTCGCCAAATACAGCCTTAGTGTTTTCCTTGAAGGCAGCATTAAGCTCCTCTTCTGTGCAATCAGGTGAAACAAAGGTTGTCTCAATTCCCATCTTTGCCATAGTTACAGCCATGAGATTGAATGTTCCGCCATAGATAGAAGCTGATGAAACGATATGATCTCCTGCTTCGCAGATATTGAAAAGTGCAAAGAAGTTAGCAGCCTGACCTGAAGATGTAAGCATTGCTGCACTTCCGCCTTCAAGCTCTGCAATCTTTGCTGCAACATAATCATTTGTAGGATTCTGAAGTCTTGTATAGAAATATCCGGAAGCCTCAAGATCAAACAGCTTTCCCATATCGCTGCTTGTATCATATTTAAAAGTTGTGGACTGTACGATCGGAATCTGTCTAGGCTCGCCATTTCCCGGTGTATATCCGCCCTGAACGCACTTAGTATTGATCTTATAATTACTCATTTTGTTCCTCCCTGTGTTTTCGCTTAAACAGTATTCTTAGATTTTTAATCTAAGAATACACACAAAACACATTTTAATACATTAACGCGCTATATGCTATAGGCAAATTCTATAGCCCCAAAACCAGATCAATTAATATCTCTTTACCCAGACCGCCATCTCGCCTACGCCGCGGTTATTCCAGGCATAATATGGGATAAATTTTAAAGTGCAATCCGCAAACACGTTCCTTGCAAGCGCACTCTTATAAAGTCCGGTTTCCGCGCTATCAAGACTTTCTCGTTTTCCGGGGACAGATATTGAAACTGTTTTATGCCCAAATTCGTGATCCTCTTCTACGCTGATCTTATCAGCAGCCGTAGTATCTACATATAGAAGCTGCAGGTTTTTGCCGTTATCTGCTTCCTCCATGCAATAGGTAATAGGCCCTCTCTTAACCGCCACTTTTCCTGCGCACTCCCTTACATTATTATTTGCTGCAAGTATCTCCACCTGCATGTCAAAATCAAAGGAAATCTCAGCGTCCAACCAGGAATTATCTATGAAAAGATAGTCGCTTTTAAGGCATACGCTGACACCGCTCTTACAATCAACCAGGATCCAGTTTTCTGAAAGGTGCTTCTCTCCATTTACTGACAAAGCTCCCTCTGTCACTGTAAGCTCGTACTCTTTATCCTGCGTTTTGATAACGATATCAGAAACCCTGCTCCACCCGGGAATTCTAAATGCAAGCTTACCCCTTGCGCCATTTCCGGATATTTTTACATATGCCTTTCCTGCCCAAGGAAGCTCTGATGAAAACTTAAGGTTCACGCTTGTTCCCTCGCCCAAGGAAGAGTTTCCATCTTTAGCTCCTGCAAAATCAACCCTTTCACCAAATCTTTTAGTAACTTCACTTCCCACATACAGATGCGCATAAAGCGTATCCTCGCTCTCAGTATAGGCATACATGGAAAGAGAACTTAATGTCCTTGCAATATTAGGTGGGCAGCATGCGCAGCCAAACCACTTCTGTCTGATGGGCTTTACATGGAGCTTTCTCTCATCCCTGTCACAGGCTGTAGGATCCATTTCAAGAGGATTAACATAGAAAAAGCTCTTTCCATCAAGGGCCATGCCTGCCAGCACAGTGTTATAAAGGCTAAGCTCCATCACATCACCAAACCTGCTTTCAGGGCTAATTTCCAGCATTCTCCTTGCAAAGAACACAAGGCCAATTGCAGCGCAGGTCTCAGAATATGCTGTGTCGTTTGGCAGATCATAGGGGAATGAAAAAGCTTCTCCCATGTGGGTTCCGCCGATTCCGCCTGTAATATAAAGTTTCTCATTTACGATGTTATCCCACAGCTTCCTGCAGGCCTCATACAAGCTCTCATCCTGAGTAATCCTTGCAATATCAGCCATTCCCGAATACAGGTAAACCGCCCTTACCGCATGTCCTACTGCCTCGTCCTGCTGTCTCACAGGCTTGTGCGCCTGATGATAGTAATATGGATTTCTCTCAAACCAGTTGGCATCAGCCCTCATCCTTGGCGCTGTATACTTTCCGCCATCAAACTCTATCCTCTTTTTCTGCTCTTCTTCAAAATAATTCGGAGCCTGTCCTCTCTGATTTATGAAAAACTCGGAGAGCTTTAAGTACTTTTCTACTCCCGTAACTTCATACAACCTCGCAAGAGCCATCTCAGCTATCTCATGACCGGGATATCCCTTGCACTTTCCATCTTCCTCTCCAAAATAATCTGCGCAGTAATCCGCAAACCTCATGGCAGCCTTAAGGAGCTTATCTTTTCCTGTTCCTTCATAATAAGAAACGGCGCCCTCAATAAGGTGTCCCAGGCAGTACAGTTCATGATGATCCCTTAAATTGGTAAAAGCCCTGTCCATACCATTGATAATGTAATAGGTATCAAGGTAGCCGTTCTCAAGCTGAGCTGCGCATACAATATCAATGGCTCCATCAGCTATTCTTTCAAGCTCCGGGTCCGGATGCACTACAAGAGAATAACCAACTGCCTCTACCCATTTTGAAAAATCTGTATCCTGGAAAACAAAACCATAGAATTTATCTTCATCGGGGTGCTCCGGATCATCCGGCAGCGTTTCGAACCCTCTAAAGGTATATTTTGGCGGGATAAAAGAATTCCCCTGACTTTTTTTATCTCTCATAAGCTTCCCTGCAGCCTTGAAATTATGCATGCAAAAGCTGGGTGAAGCCCCTTCTACTCTGTCATTTAAAGCTTCCCACTGATAGGGGATAACCTCTGTCCTTACAAGTTCCTGCTCCCTATTCCAGAACTCGTCAGTAATCTTGACATTCTTCATGCCAATAGGTCTGCTAAACTCCTCTTTTCTCATACCCTGCTCCTCGTCTTATTGCCATTACTTTTATCCTGTACCCTTAAGGTACTCTTCTTAAAATACAGATAGCATTTTTCCCCAAAGTCCGCTACCCAATTCCAATCACGTTCTATCCAATTCTTGCGGTTTCCTTTAAACCTCTATCATATCCTCTTCAGGC
This sequence comes from Butyrivibrio sp., assembly GCA_024690485.1. GTDB lineage: Bacteria > Bacillota > Clostridia > Lachnospirales > Lachnospiraceae > Butyrivibrio. The sequence goes on from JAILPB010000048.1 coordinate 8,428, forward strand.
AGATGTACTTTTGAAATAACAACTATAGTGTCACCCTCATGGAGCTTCACATTCCCCTTAGGAACTACAGATCTGCCTCCTCTTTTTATAGAAAGAAGTATTGTCTGCCTCGGAAAATCAAGATCCTTGATGAACTGCTCACGCCAGGGGTGAGTTGCTCCAAGTGTAACCTCCTTAAGCTGCATCGGCACATCATTCTTTAGCGCCTCAGCACCGATAATCACCTTATCTCCTGCTTCCAGAATAACGCTTCCGTTTGGAATTATGACATTGCCCTGTCTCTGGATCATGGCAACTATGGCGCCATGAGGAAGCTCTAAATCCCTTATCTTTTTATCAACCCACTTATCCTTAAGTGACAGCTGGAGCTTAATAAAATGCATATCTATACTCTTAGCATAATCTCCCATATGCTTAAGCTTTGTATACTGTTCCACGAAACCTGCGGAAATAATACCTGTAGGCACCGCAACCAGGCCAACTCCCAGAAACGCAAGAAAAATTCCGAAGACTTTTCCAAGGATAGTCACAGGATATATATCGCCGTAACCAACCGTAAGAAGCGTTGACGCAGCCCACCAGATTCCGGAGAAAGCATTCTGGAAAACATCAGGCTGAGCATCATGCTCTATGGAATACATACACAGACTAGATGCCAGCATCAAAATTGCAATGATAAAAACTGAAGACAAAAGCTGCTGAGATTTATTTCTAATGACCTCAACGATTACATTTAGTGAATCATAATACGCATTTATTCTGAAAAGTCTAAGGATCCTTGCAACCCTGAACATTCTAAAGGCTGCTGCCCCTGCAGGGAAGAACACCGGAAGAAGTGATGGTAAAAAGCAGAACAGGTCAACCAGACCTATAAATGAAAAGACGTAGGATAAAACTGCGCCGACCTCAGTCCTGTCGGGATACAGACATTTAGAAGTAAGCACTCTTAGCGCATAATCTATTCCAAAGAAAATTACCGTAACTGTCTCTATAACGCCAAAAACAGAGCCGAATCTCTCATTCAGCTCTGCAAAGGTCGACATGAATGCTGCGGAAAGGTTCAGAATAATCGCAACTGTTCCTATCACATCATATGCAATACTTATATTATCCCCAAGATATCCGACAGATACCATTTTAAAAAGTCTCTGTCTTATTTCATCCCAACCTTTTTTCCTCTCGCTCATGGTCTCCCCTTTAAGTTACTTATTTTCTGCGCTAAATTTAATAGCCGCATCTGAATCAATAGGTTTGGAGAAGTAATAACCCTGTATGATGTCGGCATTGAATTCTCTAAGCCTCTCATACTGCCAATTTTCTTCTACTCCTTCAATTATTATAACCTTATCCAGATCATGTACAAGCTGAATTACGTCACGAATAAACGCATCTTTTTCCGGAACAAGGTACGCATCAACCAGTGACTTATCTAATTTTACAACATCTACAGGAATATAGGTAAGGTATCCAAGGGATGAATAACCTGTACCAAAATCATCCATAAGCAGCTTAATTCCAAGCTCCTTAAAGCTCTCAAAAAGCTTCTCTGCCTGCTGGGTCCTCTCAAGGAAAAGTCCCTCGGTAACCTCGATTTCCAGATACTGTGAAGGGATCTTGTAATAATACAAAAGCTCTCTTAGGTATTCTACATATCCAAAGTCATGGATCTGATTACTTGAAAAGTTAATGGAAACAGGATAAAGCTCATATCCCGCATCTCTCCAGGCTGCAAGCTGCTTAACAACAAGTTCCGTGGTAATTCTTCCGATCCTCGAAATCCAGCCGCTGCTCTCTGCAATAGGAATAAATACTCCGGGATACATACCCTCAGCATTCATGCGAACAAGAGCCTCATAGCCTGAGATCTTCTTAGTCTTGGCATCGATCTGAGGCTGATAAAGCATATAGAAACCATTATTATCCATAGCATCAAGGAGTTTTGCCTTAATATGGTTCTCCTCCATGACCTTGGACTTCATCTCTTCTGAATAAACGTATGCCTTGTTTCTTCCGCGCATCTTTGCTTCATACATAGCTATCTCGGCATTTATGATATGAAGCTCAGGTCTTGTTATTCCATCAGAAATAGAAATACCTATACTACAGGAAGTAACCACGTTTTCATTTTCGATATTTCTTGGAGTCCTGAAAATGTCCAGAATTTTCCTTACAGTCTCAGACTCTGCATTTAACATCTCAACAGGCACATGAAGCAGGAACTCGTCTCCTCCGTACCTTGCGATCATCCAGTTCTTATTTGACGCAAGCTTCTGGAGTTCATAGGTCATTATCTGTAAAAATTCATCCGCAAGCTTATGACCATACATCTCATTTATATCCTTGAAATTATCGATATCAAGCATAAGTATTGAATACTGCTGCTCTGCCGTAACATTTTCCTTAAGATAATCAACTGCAGTTCTTCTATTTAAGATATCAAGGAAATCATCATGTTCAGCCTGATACTTAAGCTTCACCTGAGATTTCTCAAGCTGTTTCTTAGACTCCAAAAGTTCAGTGTTTATGTTCTTTTCATTTACTGCAACAGCTGTTACCGCAAGTATCATAAACAGCAGCGATAAGAAAGTCATTCCTGCAACCGGGAGGAAATCTCCGTAACGTTCAAGGATATTTACCGGTGTATTGAAAACAGAGCTGTTTGACGGAACATTTTTAACGTCTACTCCGCACCTTCTAAGGCACTGATAATCAAACTGCATCACATATTCAGTTTCCGTATTAAGAGGTATGAGATCAACATCTGTGCCACAGATCGCATCGACCATCACATCTGAAGCCGCCTTGGCCTGGGCTTTAAAATCCATACCAAAGCTGCACATTACGCCATCTGCATACTCGCTCCTTACGTTTCTAAAGATTGGCGCATTGGTATAAGTCGTCACAATATCAGTCATCTCGTAGATGCTGTAGGTATATCCATCGCCATTTGTAAAACAAGTAAGATAGAAAACTATAGCATCATCCGGAATCTTACTAAGGGCCTTTATATACTGATCCTCTGTCATCTCAGCAGTATTTATGAGTTTAAATTTATGCTGAGGATATCTTCCTGCGATCTCCTTAAAAACCCTGGCATCAGAAGATCCTGCAGCGGTATTATCGTGAATCGCGTACACTTCTTTATATGAAGGCAGCATGTTCAGCGCTTCTCCGAGAACCTCTCTTAAATTGTCATTCTCATAAAAACCTGTAATGTTATGTACTTCTACTGCCTGCTTGGCAAGCTTTAAGTTATTTACACAGAAAAACACGATGGGAATATCTTTAAACAGCTCATCCTGATAGTGAATAGCAAATTCAAGTGCCTCATCATCAGCAACGAGAAGTCCGTCATATTTATCATAAGTTGCAAGTCTCTTTTTAAGGAACTCATGGAAATCTATGATATCCTCAGGCTGATTATAGATTTTGGCATCCATGAAGACTACGTCGAACTCGATGTTATGGGCAGTAAGGCTCTCTTCTATTCCTTCAATATGATATTGATAAGTGAAATATAACGGATTATAAGAACTCAACAAAAGAACGCGGTGCTCAGCCTCCTTGGTATAAACGGGCTTTTCCATCGCAGATTCATTGTTCTTTACTGTTAGCTGCCTAAGAAAGATGATTGCAGCCACAAGGCAAAAAACACTCAGTATGATAAAAACAGTTCTTAGTTTTTGTGCTAATGAATATGTTGTCATACTAAAAGTAACCCCATCCATCGTTATACATAGATTTTATCACGATAGATGGGGTCACAATATTAATTAAGTGCTACATGTATTTATTATCACGAAACCTGAAATAAAATTTTTATTAACTCATTATCCCTCGATCATAATGGTCTTCTTCTCAGGAACCTGAGCTTTTTCCTTCTTGGGAACATTGATACTCAGAACACCGTGTTTGAAGGAAGCCATGATATCTTCCTCTGTGAGATTCTCACCTACATAGAAGCTTCTCTGCATTGATCCTGAGTAGCGCTCCTGTCTGATGAGTTTACCCTTCTTGTCATTCTCATCCTTATCAAGGCTCTTGGTGGCACTTACTGTCAGATAGCCCTTATCAAGTTCAAGGCTGATATCTTCCTTCTTAAATCCAGGCAGGTCAATATCTACATTGTAGTGATCCTCTGTCTCATGAACATCAGTCTTCATAAGCCTATCTGCATGTCTGCCATAAAGCTTGCGCTCCGTGTCATCGATATCGCAGAACTTCGGAAAATCAAACCAGTTATCAAATAAGTTCTCTTCAAAAATACTAGGCATCAACATAATAGTTACCTCCTTATATATAAATGATAATTATAAACATATGAGCTTGGGACCTTGTGATGTTTGCTTGCTACTTCTTGTTTTTTTGATTTAGCTTAGTCATCTCTGTTCCCTTGTTCTATAACTGTTATAACACTTTTGTTAGCACTCGTCAATAGTGAGTGCTAATTATTTTAGAAATATTATGTAAAAAAACACCCGCGCCAGTATTGGCGCGGGTTTAGAGTTATTATTTCAAGAATATGTACCGGTACATTAGTACTTTATCTAAAAAGACCGTTCATCCTTGGGCGGTATGGTCGCCATTGTCATATCCATAACATCGATGAAACGGCCGCTTTTTACCTTGGTTATGAACATATCTATGGAATCCTTGTCTCCCTGCGCCTCCACAGTGACAGAGCCGTCCCATTCATTCTTAACCCAGCCGGTGAGGCCATACATATTTGCAGCATGAAAAGCGGTGTATCTAAAGCCCACACCCTGAACGTATCCCTTGAAATTAAGATGAACTCTGATAATTTCTGACATTTTTCATATTACCTCTAATCCAATGATAGGTCCTACAATGATTCCTCTCTTCATATCTTTAAGATAGGTATAAGCATACCGCAGTCTATGATATACAAGTAGGCATAAAACTGCAAATTACATGCCGTTATTTCTGCGTTTCACATTTGTATAGCTATCACCGCAAAAATCATACTATCTTTAAAAAGCTATGAAGAGCAGTGATTTCATAAAAAGAAAAGGAATCACTGTCGCCATTATTGGATAAAGACAGTGATTTTAATAGTATTTAAAGATTCACTGTCACAAACGTCTTCACTAAGCAGTGATTTCGACAAAGAAATAAAAATCACTGTAAACATAGTATATAGAATACAGTGAATTATTAAAAAATAAATATTTCACTGCTCTTGGAGACTTCGGAGAACAGTGATTTTGATAAAAAGGGATAAATCACTGTCAGTTAATCCCATGCAACATGAATCGTATGTCGAATGTCAAGTAATACTTCTCATATAAAGCATTTGGATATGTATCCCCCACAAAAAATCCCCGGATACCGCATATATCCAGGGATCAGATTCACATCAATAACGTATAGATTCTTGTTTTTCTTCAAAAAATCAAAAAACCATGATTTCTTGCGTGCAAAAATAGCCATGTCATCAAATCACATTAAATTCTCATCATATATAGCCCTCTGGCCGCCTACATATTTAGGGCGGTGGCGGGCGCAGATTATAGGTGCTTCGCCGATTTTTCTAAGGGATATTCGCATGGGAACCACCACGCTGTGCATGTGCATGCCTATCATGGTT
>JAILPB010000055.1 GCA_024690485.1 Butyrivibrio sp.
AGCTTTTCTATATTATTTCATTTCGTGCTCGAGAGCGGCAGCCACAAGGCCTGTAAATAAGGGATGTGGTCTGTTTGGACGTGATTTAAGTTCAGGATGTGCCTGAGTTGCTACGTGGAAGAGGTTTGAAGGAAGCTCTACCATTTCAACGATTCTTCCGTCGGGAGACATACCGCAGAGGCGAAGGCCGTTTTCTTTAAGTACATCTCTGTAATCATTGTTAACTTCATATCTGTGTCTGTGTCTCTCAGAGATTTCGTCTGCACCATACAATTCGCGAACCTTGGAGCCCTTTTCCAAAACGCAGGGATAAGCCCCCAGGCGAAGAGTACCTCCAAGATCATCGCTTTCGCTGTGGTCAGGAAGGAAAGCAATAAGAGGATGAGTTGTTGAAGGATTAAACTCAATTGAGTGTGCATCTGAGTAGCCGATAACGTTTCTTGCAAATTCAATAATTGATAACTGCATTCCAAGGCACAGACCAAGGAAAGGAAGGTTGTTCTCACGGGCGTATTTAATAGCGGTTATCATTCCTTCGATACCTCTGTCGCCAAATCCTCCGGGAACCAGAAGACCGTTCACATCATCAAGAAGAGATGCGACATTTTCAGGTGTTACTGTCTCTGAATCAATCCACTTAATTGCGACTTCAGTCTTGCAGGCGATTCCACCGTGCTTTAATGCTTCTACAACACTTATGTAAGCATCGTGGAGCTGAGTGTATTTTCCTACAAGAGCGATCTTTACTGTGTGGTTAAGGGAGTAGAGGGTATCTACCATCTCTTTCCAATCCTTGAGGTCGGGCTTAGGACATTCAAGATTGAGGCACTCGCAGGCAACTTCTGCCAGGTGTTCTTTTTCCATGGCAAGAGGAGCTTCGTATAAATACTTAAGATCCAGGTTGTTGAGAACATTCTTGCTTGGTACATTACAGAAAAGAGCAATTTTATCCTTAGTATCCTGATCAAGCTCAACTTCGCTTCGACATACGATGACGTCAGGCTGAAGTCCCATTCCCTGCATGGTCTTAACGGCCTGCTGAGTGGGCTTTGTCTTAATTTCCTGAGAACATCTAAGGTACGGAATAAGTGAAACCAGGATGAGCATTGCATTTTCATGACCAACCTCATGCTGGAACTGCCTGATTGCCTCTAGGAAAGGCTGACTCTCGATATCTCCTACGGTTCCGCCAACCTCGATGATAGCGATGTGAGTCTCGTCATCTTCAAAGTTTCTGTAGAAACGATCCTTTATCTCGTTTGTGATATGAGGAATAACCTGAACTGTGTGGCCGCCAAAATCACCTCGTCTCTCCTTATGAAGAACAGACCAGTAGATTTTTCCTGTAGTTACATTTGAATTCTTGCCCAGGTTTTCGTCGATGAATCTCTCGTAATGACCAAGATCAAGGTCAGTCTCAGTGCCGTCATCTGTTACGAAAACCTCTCCGTGCTGGATAGGGTTCATGGTTCCGGGATCTATATTTATATAAGGGTCAAACTTTTGCATTGTGACCTTATAACCTCTTGCTTTTAATAATCTGCCAAGTGATGCAGCAGTAATACCTTTTCCAAGTCCTGACACAACTCCACCTGTGACAAAAACATACTTTACGCCCATAACGCCTCCTTCTGATATATAATTAAAAAATAGGTGAAAAAGAGTAACGAAAGTTAAGATGGTATGTCGCCCTTGACACGCCAAAGTACTTTTTAAAAAATAAATTATAGCGCTTCGATTTTTCAAAATCCATAGGAATTTATAAAAATTTTATTATTTTTTGCACCAAAAATAGAGTGTGCACAATTGATTTTAAATGCTGTTATATATATAATAGAACGATAATTTGCAGGTAGGAGCCGAAGTAGTTTTAAAGGCTCATTATTATAAGGAAAAAAGGGAAAAAAGTATGGACAATAACATGAATAATAATTCCGGAAACGGCGGAAATAATACTCCCAGAAAACAAAACATACTGGTACTGGTGGTTGCAGCACTTGTTACTATGCTTTGCATGACATATTTCATGCGAATTATGACATCTTCTGACAATGAACCGGTGGAGTATTCCGAATTCATTACTATGCTTGAAAACGGTGAGATTGAGAGCGTAGTAATTGAGAAGGAACAGATAATTTTTGAAAAGGTCGATTCAGAGGAGGAAGAACAGCCGGTAAGCCTCTTTGCCATGGCTCAGGGAAAGCCCAAATATGTTACCGGTAAAGCAGAGGATGACACCACTCTTACAGCCAGACTCCTTGAAAAGGGCGTTTCTGTAAAGAGCGAGATTCCTGATTCTTCAGGCGCAATAATGTCATTCATTATGTACTATGTTGTGCCGATTCTTCTCATGTGGCTGATTCTGTCCTATGTATTTAGGAAAATGTCAAAGGGCGGCGGTCCGCTTAGTATCGGTAAAAACAATGCAAAAGTATACATGCAGCGTGAAACAGGCGTTACCTTCAAGGATGTGGCAGGTGAGGACGAGGCAAAGGAATCACTTGTTGAAGTTGTAGATTTCCTTCACAATCCCGGAAGATATGTGAAGATCGGAGCCAAGCTTCCCAAGGGAGCACTTCTTGTCGGACCTCCCGGAACAGGTAAAACTCTTCTTGCAAAAGCTGTTGCAGGTGAAGCACATGTTCCTTTCTATTCACTAGCAGGTTCTGATTTCATAGAGCTCTATGTAGGTGTTGGTGCAAGCCGTGTCCGCGAGCTTTTCGCAGAGGCTAGTAAAAATGCGCCTTGTATCATTTTTATCGACGAGATTGATGCCATAGGTAGAAGCCGTGACAGCAAGTATGGCGGAGGAAATGAAGAGCGCGAGCAGACTTTGAACCAGCTTCTCTCTGAGATGGATGGTTTTGATTCTTCAAAGGGTGTACTTGTTCTTGGTGCTACAAACAGACCTGAGATCCTGGATAAGGCTCTTCTTCGTCCGGGACGTTTCGATAGAAGAATTATCGTAGATAAGCCTGATCTTAAGGGACGTGAGGAGATCCTCAAGGTTCATTCCAAGGATGTTAAGATGGATGAAACCGTAGACCTTAAGGGCGTAGCTCTTGCTACAAGCGGAGCTGTTGGCTCTGATCTTGCTAATATGATCAACGAGGCAGCGATCAATGCTGTAAAAGCTCATAGAGAGTACGTTTGCCAGCAGGATCTTATGGAAGCAGTTGAGCAGGTACTTGTAGGCAAGGAAAAGAAGGATCGAATCCTTAGTAAAGAAGAGAGAAAGATCGTATCTTACCATGAGGTTGGACATGCTCTTATCAGTGCAGTTCAGAAGAATACTGAGCCTGTACAGAAGATTACAATCGTTCCCAGAACAATGGGTGCTCTCGGATATGTAATGCAGGTTCCCGAGGATGAGAAGTATCTTATGACCAAGGACGAGATCCTTGATGACATCATCGTTTCACTTGGAGGACGTGCCGCTGAGGAAGTTATTTTCAACACTGTCACAACCGGTGCTGAGAATGATATTGAAAAAGCTACATCTATGGCAAGAGCCATGGTTACAATGTATGGTATGAGCGAGAAGTTCGGTCTTATGCAGCTTGAATCCGTTCAGAATAAGTACCTCGATGGAAACAGAGTACTCAACTGCAGTCAGCAGACAGAGTATCTTGTAGATGAGGAAGTAAAGGTTCTTCTTGCAAGCTGCTATGAGAAGGCTAAGCAGATCATCCGCGATCACTTAACTTCTATGGACAAGATCGCACAGTTCCTTATTGAGAAGGAAACAATTACCGGTAAGGAATTCATGAAGATCTATCGTGAAGTCGAGAACATTCCTGAACCTACCGAGGAAGAGGCTGAGGCTGCAAAGCATGGAAGAATCTATGCAACCCGTCCTGAATCTGCAGCAGTAGGAGAAAATATTCCTACTAAGGAAGAGAGAGCAAAGGCTGAGCAGGCAGAGGCTTCGGCAACTCCTTCATTTGAGGCAGTGATAACAAGATTAAACGGAGAAGAAGTTATCAGCACATCTACAAATAATGCCGATAATGAAACTCCCAAGGAGACTGAAAGCCCTAAGGAGCAGCCGACATCAGGTTATGGAATAAGCTGGGGAAGTGAAACAGTTGAAGCTCCCTCATATGCACCTGCAAAGGAGAGCGCTCCGGAAGAGGATCAGCCCATATCCGGCGGAAAATTCTCACATGTTCCGGATGATTTTGATAAATAAAATATTTGCAAAGGCTGTCTTTATTGGCAGCCTTTTGTTTTAGATGTAACATAAAAATATGGAAGAAAAATTCAACGTACAGGAAGAACTTAAAAAGCTGCCAAATCAGCCGGGAGTGTACATTATGCGTGATGAAAATGACACCATAATGTATGTTGGAAAAGCTGTAAACCTCCACAATCGTGTGAGGTCTTATTTTCGTAAGATTGTTGGAAGAGGACCTCAGATCGACAGGATGGTTGCGCAGATAGCCAGGTTTGAATATATAGTTACGGACTCGGAGCTGGAAGCACTGGTTCTTGAAAATAACCTCATTAAAGAGAACAGCCCAAGATATAACACCATGCTTAAGGACGATAAGACTTATCCTTATATCAAGGTTACTGTATCAGAGGCGTTTCCAAGGATCCTTTTTTCCAGACTGATGAAAAAAGACAAGTCCAAGTACTACGGCCCCTTTACCAGTGCGGCAGCAGTCAAGGATACTATAGAACTTATAAATAAAATATATGGTCTTAGAACCTGCAACAGAGTTCTGCCAAGGGATATCGGAACTCAGAGGCCCTGCCTGAATTACCACATGGGAAGATGCAGTGCTCCCTGCGACGGCAATATCTCTCAGGAGGACTACGCTGAGAAGATTGCAGGAGCCTTGAATTTTCTTGAAGGAAACTATTCTCCCATTATTAAAATGCTGACTGAAAAAATGGAAGCAGCATCTGAGGAGATGGAATTTGAGAGAGCCGCGACCTACAGAGATCTGTTAAACAGCGTAAAGCAGGTATCCCAGAAGCAGAAGATGACAGATGCAGCCATGGAGGATAAGGATATTCTTGCGATCGCATCCGATGAAAATGATGCGGTGGTGCAGGTTTTCTTTGTAAGAGACGGAAGGCTTATTGGCAGGGAACATTTTTACATGACACATGTCTCTGAAAATCCTCAGGCAGAGATACTTCTTAACTTTGTAAAGCAGTTCTATGCAGGAACTCCCTTTATTCCACGAGAGCTGATGCTTCCTGAGCAGATAGAGGATATGGATATCATTGAGAAGTGGCTCTCCGGAAGAAAGGGCAGCAGAGTATATCTGACAGTTCCTGAGAGGGGACAAAAAGAAAAACTCATGGAGCTTGCAGCACAGAATGCTCAGCTTATTTTAAGTAAGGACAAGGAGCGGCTTAAGAGAGAAGAAGGTCGAACCATAGGTGCCGTAAAGGAAATAGAGAGTCTTCTTGGAATTAAGGGTATAGTACGTATGGAAGCCTACGATATATCCAATATCAGCGGATTTGCCAACGTTGGTTCCATGGTAGTCTATGAAAAGGGAAAGCCTAAAAAGAGCGATTACAGGAAATTTAGAATAAAAACCGTCACTGGCCCGGATGATTATGCCTGCATGAAAGAGGTTCTCACAAGAAGGCTTATGCACGGCCTTGAGGAGCGGACGGATTTTGAAATCAGAAATATTGATGCAAGATTTGGAAGTTTTACAAAATTTCCGGACCTGATACTGATGGATGGCGGAAGAGGACAGGTAAACATATGCCTGCAGGTTCTTGAGGAACTTGGAATAAATATCCCCGTTTGCGGAATGGTCAAGGATGATAATCACAGAACCAGAGGGCTATATTTTAATAATCAGGAACTGCCTATAGACAGGCGCTCTGAAGGATTTAAACTTATAACCCGTATTCAGGACGAAGCCCATAGATTTGCCATTGAGTATCACAGATCCCTTAGAAGCAAATCTCAGGTAAAGAGTTCCCTTGATGACATACCGGGAATCGGTCCTTCCAGAAGGAAAGCCCTGATGAAGTATTTCAGGTCTATTGAGGAAATCAGAAATGCGGACCTTGAAACTCTTCAAAATGTACCTGATATACCGACGAATCAGGCACAGATTATATATGATTATTTTCACAAGCCGTAGAATATGGTAAACTGTGTTAAGTTAAAGTGAGGGAGGTCAAACATGGCAAGTGTTAGGCTTAAAACCGTAATTAAAAAAATGGAACTGGAGAATCTTACTCCGGAGCTTGATGTTACAAGAATCCGTATTCATCAGCCGGATATCAACAGACCGGCGTTGCAGCTGGCAGGCTACTTCGAACACTTTGAAGCTACCAGAATGCAGATTATCGGTTTCGTTGAATATTCATATATGGAATCCCTTCCGGATGATCAGAAGGAAAAAGTATACAGGGAGTTTTTGGAATTCGATATTCCCTGTGTAGTTTTCTGCAGAAATCTCATACCGGATCCGGTTTTTGTAAAGATAGCCATAGAAGAGCAGGTTCCGATTCTTGTTACCAAGAAACCTACTTCATCATTTATGGCGGAGATCATCAGATGGCTCAATGTTGAGCTTGCTCCCTGCATTTCAATTCACGGAGTACTTGTTGATGTATATGGTGTCGGACTTCTTATTACAGGTGAGAGTGGAATCGGTAAATCAGAGGCTGCTCTTGAGCTTATTAAGAGAGGGCACAGACTTGTTTCTGATGACGTAGTAGAGATCAGAAAGGTCAGTGATGTAACACTTATAGGTACTGCGCCTGATATCACAAGACACTTTATTGAGCTTCGCGGTATCGGAATCGTAGACGTCAAGACGCTTTTCGGTGTGTCAAGCGTAAGAGATACACAGAATATAGACCTTGTTATCAAGCTTGAAGACTGGGATAAGGACAAGGAATATGACAGATTGGGCCTTGAGGAGGAGTATACAGAGTATCTTGGAAATAAGATCGTATGCCACAGAATCCCTATTCGTCCCGGACGTAATCTTGCTATCATCTGTGAGTCTGCAGCAGTTAACCACAGACAGAAGATGATGGGATATAATGCAGCGCAGGAGCTTTATAACAGAGTACAGAATTCTCTGACACAGGGCAGAGATGACGAGGATTAAAACCCGGACATCATACAGGGGTTAAAAATAAAGACAGAAGGAATTTAAGTAAAATGGAAAACAGCCTTATTGAAAAGTATGTATTTGGAGTTGATATAGGAGGAACAACCGTTAAGATCGGACTCCTTGATGTGGATGGTCACAAGGTTGAAGCTTGGGAGATTCCCACAAGAACAGAGGAGAACGGAATCTACATTTTGCCTGATATCGCAGAAGCCATCAGAAAGAAGATGGAAGACAGAGGTATTAAGGATTCACAGGTAGTTGGTGTTGGCGCAGGTGCCCCAGGACCTTTTGGTGAAGACGGAACAATCTTTAGAGCAGTTAACCTTGGCTGGAGCGACTTTAATATGAAGGATGAGCTCCACAACCTTGTAAAGATGCCTGTTAAGTGTGGAAATGATGCTAATGTTGCAGCTCTTGGTGAATACTGGATGGGCGGCGGCCAGGGATACAAGGATATGCTTATGGTAACCCTTGGAACCGGTGTTGGCGGTGGTATCATCCATGATGGCAAGATTTTCAATGGCGCAACAGGCGCAGGTGGAGAGATCGGTCACATTCACCTTGTAGATGATGAACCCAATCAGTGCGGTTGCGGTAATCATGGATGTCTTGAACAGTACGCAAGTGCAACAGGAGCAGTACTTGTTATGACAAGAGTTCTTGAAGAGAGAAGTGAAGACAGTGTACTTCGCGGAAAAGACTTCCAGTGCAAAGATATATTCGATGCAGCAAAGAATGGCGACGAGCTTGCTAAAGAAGCACTTAGAAGATATGGTGAGTATCTTGGAAAGGGTCTTGCAATGATAGCTTCAACCATCAATCCTGAGATCATCGTATTTGGTGGCGGTGTATCTAAGGCAGGGGATATTCTCTTTGATCTTGTTCGCGCATCATTTGAGAAGTACGTATTCCCCGGAGCAAAGAGAACCAAGTTCGCCCTTGCAAAGCTTGGTAATGATGCAGGAATCTACGGTGCAGCAAAGCTTGTACTTGATTCAGTAAATAATCAATAATTTTGGATGGGACATGAATTCTGATTTTTATGAAAAACTATCTACGATAGTTTCAGCAGAAAATGTTATAGAAAATGAGATGATGAGCAGGCACACCACGTTTAGAACCGGTGGGCCTGCCGATTATTTTGTGAGAGTAAATACAATAGAAGAGCTCTCATCACTTATGGCGCTTTTTAAGGAGCTCCATATGGAACTTTTAAAGGACGTTTATGTGGTGGGAAACGGCAGTAACCTTCTTGTTTCTGATAAAGGCTTTAAAGGCGTAATACTTTGCCTGGATGGTGATTTTTGTGATGTTTCTTTAAAAGATAAGGTGGTCACTGCAGGTGCAGCAGCTATTAATGCAAAGGTGGCCAATCTTGCAAGGGATAATGGACTTACAGGTTTTGAGTTTGCCCACGGAATCCCCGGGACCATAGGCGGTGCCCTGATCATGAATGCAGGAGCCTACGGCGGAGAGATGAAGCAGGTTGTAAGAAAAGTCAGAGTTATGGAATCTGACGGAACCATAAAAACTGTCGAAGGTCAGGATCTGGAGTTTGGCTACAGAACCAGCCTGTTTAAAGGAAAGCCATTGGTAATCCTTGATACAGAGATAGAGCTTACTGACGGAGATTCTGCAGAAATCGACGCTGTAATGAAGGATCTCATGGAGAGAAGACGCACAAAGCAGCCCCTGGAGTACCCTAGTGCCGGATCAACCTTCAAGAGACCGGAGGGCTATTTTGCAGGAAAACTCATTGAGGAAGCAGGGCTTAGAGGCTACAGTAACGGCGATGCCCAGGTTTCTGAGAAGCACTGCGGATTTGTAATTAATAAAGGGAAAGCCACATCTTCAGATATTTACAAACTTATCTGTGATGTACAAAATAAAGTAAAAGAAAACTCAGGTATAGAGCTACAACCGGAGGTCATTAAACTGGGGGACTTTGAGGTATGAGAGTAGTAATAGTTACCGGAATGAGCGGCGGAGGAAAATCCACAGCCATTCATATGCTTGAAGATGCAGGTTTTTACTGCGTTGATAACCTGCCGCCAAGCCTGTTTGAAAAATTCGTGGAACTTATTTCTGTTCCAGACAGCGAGATAACCAAGGTCGCAGTGGGACTTGATGCAAGAGCCGGACAGCGATTTGAAGAAGCTCCCAAAGCAATCGAGGAACTTAGAAAAAGAGACATTCCTGTGGAAGTACTTTTCATGGAGTGTTCCGATGCAGTCCTTGTAAAGAGATACAAGGAGAGCAGAAGAAGGCATCCCCTTTCTCCCGATGGAAGAATTGAGGACGGAATCGACAAGGAGCGTAAGATCCTTGAGAAGATAAGGAAGCAGGCGGACTACATTATAGACACCTCGCAGCTTCTTACAAGAGAGCTTAAGGCAGAGCTGGACAGAATATTTGTGGCTAATGAGAAGCAGCATGCTAATCTCATGATCACTGTTTTATCCTTTGGCTTTAAGCACGGTATCCCGTCTGATGCGGATCTTGTCTTTGATGTGAGATTTTTGCCTAATCCCTTCTATATAGACGACCTTAAGCATCTGACAGGAAATGATAAAGAGGTTCAGGATTATGTTAAGAGCTTTCCTGAGTGCGAGCAGTTTTTGGAGAAGCTTCAGGACATGCTAACATTCCTTGTTCCGGGATATATTAATGAAGGAAAATATCAGCTTGTTGTGGCAATCGGCTGCACAGGCGGTCAGCACAGATCAGTTACTATAGCAAATGAGATTTATGAGAGACTTAAGGCTCAGGATGATTTTGGAGTAAAGATCTATCACAGAGACCTTAAGCACGCAAGGTAATAGAATGTCTTTTTCCGGTGAAGTAAAAAGTGAACTTGGAAAGCAGGTAGCATCAGCCAGACACTGCCTTTTAGCTGAGCTTTCAGCCATATTATCCAACTGCGGTATTTGCGAGGTGGATGAAAGCGGTATGTACACTGTGTTTTTGCAGGCTGACGTCACTTCTGTTTCTAGAAAGTTCTTTACAATACTAAAAAAAGCATATAATATAGATTTTGGTGTACTCTCAGAGGTGCCCGCGAAACGCGCAAATGGCAAGCTTTATCAGCCTGTATTACGAGGGAGAGATGATGTATCAGCTATTTTGAAGGCTATACATTTACTCGAAGATACCGGAAGAATTACCGATCAAAGTTCCGGAATCAATCCCATGATAATAAAAAAGGCGTGCTGCAGACGAGCTTATCTAAGAGATGTATTTCTCTGCATAGGTTCAGTTAGTGATCCAAGCAAGTCATATCACATGGAATTTGTGTGTAATGATGAGAAATATGCAGGGGATTTAAAGCAGCTGATAGAGAGCTTCGATATAGATGCCAGGATTATAGTGCGGAAAAAGTACTATGTGGTATATATAAAAGAAAGCACAGCCATTGTTGATATGTTAAATGTTATGGAAGCTCCTGTAAGTTTGATGAACATGGAGAATGAGCGCATTGTAAAAGAAATGCGCGGAGCCATAAATCGCAGGGTGAATTGTGAGACTGCTAACATCACCAAAACGGTAAATGCAGCATCCAGACAGACCACTGATATATTATATTTGCGAGATCACTATGGATTTGAGAATTTGCCAGATGGACTAAAGCAAATGGCAGAGGTTAGACTGCAGTATCCGGATGCAACATTGTTAGAGCTTGGGAAGTATTTAGATCCGCCGGTTGGTAAGTCCGGGGTGAATCACAGGCTCAGAAAGCTCAGCGAGCTAGCTGATAAGCTCAGAGGTTGAGCAGAGGAGGATATTATGTTAACAAAATCTATCGAGATTAAGCTTCCGGGAGGCTTAGAAGCACGCCCTGTAGCAGAGTTAGTTCAGATTGCAAGCCGCTATGACAGTACTGTACATATCGAAGCGCAGTCAAAGAAGGTTAATGCCAAGAGTATCATGGGCATGATGACTCTTAGTCTTAATAGTGGTGAGGCTGTAACCGTAATCGCTGACGGTCAGGATGAAGCTGACGCAGTAGCAGGCATGGAGAGCTTCTTATTAGGTGAGACAAAGCTCGCATAATTGCATATATTAATTTGAATTTCTAAGGACTCGGTTTCATTTATATGAGATCGAGTCATTTTCATAATTAAGAAGTGTAAAGTAGATTATGACAAATAGTGAGGAAACTTGTATGAAAAAGAAAATGCTTTTTGTTTATAACCCAAAGGCAGGAAAAGAGAGAATACGCAGTAATCTCATTGATATCATAGATATATTTGCAAAAGCAGGATATGAGGTGACAGTGCATCCCACCCAGGAGAGGGGAGATGCGTCAAATGCTGTAGAGGAAAGAGACAAAAGCTACAGCTTGGTTGCCTGCTGTGGAGGAGACGGTACTCTTGATGAAGTTGTGAGCGGAATGTGGAAATCCAAGAGAAAAACTCCAATAGGCTACGTTCCTGCGGGATCAACCAACGATTTTGCAATGAGCCTTGGGATTCCATCCAAGATGCATGAGTCAGCCTTGGCTATGATGGATGGAGAGGAATTTGCCTGTGATGTAGGCGTAATGAATGATGAGACCTTTGTGTATATCGCTGCATTTGGGCTTTTTACAGATGTGTCCTATCAGACAAGACAGGATGTGAAAAATGTCCTTGGACATATGGCATATATCATGGAAGGGGCAAAAAGGCTTTCTGAAGTCCATTCATATCATATGAAGGTTACGACTGACGAAGGCGTAATTGAAGATGATTTTGTATTCGGAATGGTCACAAATTCAGTGTCAGTGGGAGGATTTAAAGATATTACGGGAAAGAATGTGACGCTGGATGATGGAGTTTTCGAAGTTACGCTGGTAAAACTCCCCGATAACATGATAGATATGAGCAATCTTCTGGCTGCGCTCTTAAACAGAGACATAGATTCAGATGGTATGTATTGTTTTAAGTCGAAGCATGTTAAATTTGAATCTCGTGAAAAGATAGCCTGGACAAGGGATGGCGAGTTTGGGGGAGAGCATAATCTCGTAGATATACGAAACGAAAATAAGGGACTTACGATCATAGTTCCGAAACGTTAAGTAGGAAGCCATGTTCATTTTTTGTTCATAAAACGTTAAAAGACTATTTACCTCAGATTATTTCTAGGACAAATATTTTCGTTATACTAAAGATGTCAGATGAAGAGAAGGCAATACCAATAATAATAACTTTTTCATAATATGCCACGGAAACAGGGTTTCCGTGGCATCCTCCCTTTTATGGGATAAATCCCATAAAAGTCACTCCGTGGGATGCACACTCGCGCGAAATGAAATTGCTGCCTATGGCAGCCGCGCTCGGCGCAAGAATTTCGCAAGCGAAATTCTATCGGAATAGTCTTTCTAAGGTTTTCATCTGTTTACTCAATTATTTCCGGTTCCGGATATGTTTCACCGAAGGTTTCCACAGTTACTGTTTTCATAACCTGGTTTTCTACAGGACGATCATTCCAATCAGTCTGTGTTTCAGCAATCTTATTTACAACATCCATTCCCTCGATAACTTTTCCGAAAGCAGCATAAGCGCCGTCAAGGTGAGGAGCGTTCTTGTGCATGATGAAGAACTGAGAACCTGCTGAATCGGGGATTGCTGTTCTTGCCATTGAAAGAACGCCTTCTGTGTGAAGAAGATCGTTCTTAAAGCCGTTCTGTGAGAACTCACCCTTAATAGAATAGCCGGGGCCGCCCATTCCGGTTCCTTCCGGATCTCCGCCCTGGAGCATAAAGCCCTTGATTACGCGGTGGAAGATAACTCCATCGTAGAAGTTGTGGTTTATAAGAGATATGAAATTGTTAACGGTGTTAGGCGCGATTTCAGGATAAAGTTCAGCTTTGATCACATCACCGTTTTGCATAGTAATTGTTACAATAGGATTTTTCTCTGCCATTTTAGGTCTCCTTAAGTTTTATATGTTTAAATGGAACAAAACCGGGATTAATTATACAATATAAATGGCTGTAATGCTAAATAATACGAATTAAAGGATTAAACAAAGGACAAGGAATTGCTAAAGAAAGTCATATTTTGTATGCAGCACTATGACGACTCCTTTAACAGTGAGTTGCTTGGGGCTATTAAGACATTGGAAGAAGCAGGAATAAGGGCTTTTGTAAAATACCCTGAAACCGCTGATATAGATAATGAGAGATTACTTCCCTTTATTATGGGAGATTCCGGTGAAGAGCCGGGGAATATGCTGATAGCCACAGACTCCGATCTTATGGCAAAGGAACTTATGCAAGGCGGAGCTTATGTCATAGGAGTACAGCACGATAATAATAAGGATCAGGATTTTCCCGGTCTTAAATATGTTTTTTCAGATATTGAATGTGTGGACGCCGACTCTTATGAGAAGGCCTACGAGAGATATGCGGGAATACCCTGGAGAATCCTTGAGACTGACAGGTGCCTTATCAGAGAAACGACTGTGGAGGATGTGGATTCCTTCTATGAAATATATGCAGATCCCGAGATGACCAGATACATGGAAGGGCTTTTCGAGGATCCTGCGGACGAGAAAAAGTATACAAGTGACTATATAGAAAAAGTATATGGCCTTATGGGATTTGGAACCTGGACAGTAGTACTTAAGGAAACAGGAGAAATAATAGGAAGAGCCGGATTTAGCATAAGAAACGGCTTCGACGACGTGGAACTTGGATTTTTGATAGGGACTAAGTATCAGAGACAGGGCTATGCCTATGAAGTGTGCAAAGCAATCGTCGAGTACGGAAGAGATGTACTTATGTTTGAGAGACTTCAGGCACTTGTTAAGGCTGAAAATACAGTTTCGATACATTTATGTGAAAAACTTGGTTTCAAAAAATATGAAGAAGTGAACGTAGAGGAAAATATCTACGGAAGCAAGTATGGTGAGGGTGTGAAGGTTCCCATATCTGAAGCGGAGTATGGCAAATACGTTAAAATGTTAATGGAATTCTGAGCATTAATAAAACATTAATCTCTTTGTTGTTGCCAAGAAATATCTTTTCGGGTAGGATACATATTGGAAAAAAAGCGAAAGAAGAGTACGTAGTACCTGAGAAGATTAGGAGGTATGGATGGATTCAAAGGAATTGTTTTCATTAGTTGCAGGACTATTAGGTGGATTGGCCCTATTTTTGTATGGAATGAACGTAATGAGCGGTGGTCTTACCAAAACCGCCGGAGGTAAACTTGAAGCAGTTTTAAGTGCTGTTACAAGTCATCCCATAATTGCTTATTTATTTGGTGTTGGAGTTACAGCACTTGTACAATCATCATCTGCATCAACAGTAATGGTTGTAGGTCTTGTTAACTCAGGAATAATGTCACTTAAGGAAGCTGTTAATATAATTCTCGGAGCCAACCTCGGTACAACCTTTACCGCATGGCTTTTGAGTTTGAACGCTATTAGCAGTGATAACTTTATAATAAATCTCTTAAAGCCCACATCGTTTACGCCATTTCTGGCAATAATCGGTATAGCTCTATACATGTTTTCCAAGTCAGACAAAAGAAATAATATAGGACTTATACTTATTGGATTTTCTGTGCTTATGTTTGGTATGAGCATGATGTCAGATGCTGTCTCACCGCTTGAGAATAACGCCGGATTCCAGAAGATTCTTATGACCTTCAGCAATCCTGCTATCGGTTTCCTTGTAGGTGTGCTCTTTACAATGGTTATCCAGAGTTCAGCAGGAACCATCGGTGTAATGCAGGCCTTGTCCTTGTCGGTATTTTTGCCCTACAGCGTGGCACTTCCCGTTGTAGTTGGTGCAGAGCTTGGAACCTGTATCACAGCTATTCTTTCATCACTTGGTGCTAACAAGAACGGTAAGAGAACGGCTCTTATGCATTTGTATTTTAATGCGATAAAAGCTATTTCATTTATGATCATTTTCTATATACTGCACTCAATTTTCCATTTTGCATTTATGGAAAACCAGGCAGGAATGGTAGGAATAGCTTCTATACATACACTTATTAACCTTGTGGCAACGCCGCTTATGCTGCCTTTCTCAGGCCTTCTTGTAAAAATGGCTTATGGAACTATCCCAATCGATGACAGGGAGAGAGAAGAGCAGGAGGAGATGCAGGGAATCACCAAGCTGGATTCCCGATTCCTTACAAACCCGCCCTTTGCGCTGGAGCAGAGTAGACAGGTTGCCATGGATATGGCTATATTCGCAAGAGACGGCCTGGAAAAGGCAATTGCTCTTATAGATAATTACGATCAGGAACAGGCAGATGTAGTAAGACGCCTTGAAGAAAAAGTGGACAGATATGAGGATCAGCTGGGAACTTACCTTATGCAGATCAACAACCATCATCTGTCAGAGAGAGATTCAAGAACTCTTTCAATTATCATCCACTGCATCACTGATTTTGAGAGAATAAGTGATCATTCATTGAATATTGCGCAGGTAGTAAGAACAATGAATGACAAGAATGAGAAGTTTTCCGCAAAGGCCAGAGAAGAGCTTAGAATTTTCTCAAATGCCGTTAAGGAAATTGTGGAGATATCACTTCTTGCATTCCAGAATCAGGATTTAAAGCTTGCTCAGTCAGTTGAGCCCTTGGAAGAAGTCATTGACGGAATCAATATGGAAGTAAAGAGACGTCATGTAAGAAGACTTAGAAAAGGCAAATGTACTATAGATATGGGATTTATCCTCTCAGACCTGGGTACAGACTTTGAGAGAATTGCAGATCACTGTAGTAACATAGCAGTGTGTATCCTTGAAGTAAGCGAAGGTCTTTTCGATACTCATGAGTATCTTGAGCACTTAAAGAGTGAAAAGAATCATGAGTTTGAGATAGCTGTTGACCACTATGAGAGAAAGTACAGACTTCCTGCAATAAAGAAGATCGGCGAGGATGAGGATGAAATAGATCCTTCATTTATTGAGGAACATCCCGCTATTGCCAGCATGATCACAGCTGAGGAAGAGATTGCCGAAGCATCAAAGTCCGAGAAGAAAAAGGACAAGGTCAAGGAAAAGATCAAAAAGAAAAAAGACAAGATAAAAGAAAAGGCAAAAGAAGGCAAAAATAAGGATAAAGATAAAGAAAAGTCCAAGGATAAGGATAAATAGTAATATCCAAAATGGAGGTTTTAGATGAGTACCAGAGTAATAGAGTTAAAAAGAAGCGTATTTGAAAGCAATGATGAGAGAGCAGAGCTCCTCAGAAAAGAGCTTAAGGATAAGGGAATTTTCCTTTTAAATCTTATGTCTTCACCGGGATCAGGTAAGACAACAACACTTAAGGCTACAATCGCACAGCTTAAGGATAAGTACAAGATTGGCGTTATGGAAGCTGATATCGATTCGGATGTAGATGCTAAGAAGATCGCAGAGACAGGTGTTAAGGCTATTCAGCTTCACACAGGCGGAATGTGCCACCTTGATGCAGATATGACAAGACAGGGACTTGATGCTCTTGTTGAGGGCGATGTTGATTTCGCTATTCTTGAGAACGTTGGTAACCTTGTATGCCCTGCTGAGTTCGATACTGGAGCTACCAAGAATGCAATGATCCTTTCAGTACCTGAGGGACATGATAAGCCCCTTAAGTACCCTCTTATGTTCAGCATCTGCGATGTTGTTCTTATTAACAAGATTGATGTTGCACCTTACTTTGATTTCGACCTTGAGAAGTGCAAGGAATATATCCATATGAGAAATCCCAAGGCAGAGATCATTCCTATTTGTGCAAAGACAGGAGAAGGTGTTGATAAGTTTGCTGCATGGCTCACAGAGCAGATCGAAGCAGCAAAGAAGTAATTTAGGAGTTTTAGTTTGACACAGGGAATAATTCATTCAATAGAAACCTTTGGATCTGTAGATGGACCCGGGGTTAGATTTATCATATTTTTAAAGGGATGTAATCTTCGTTGTAAGTATTGCCATAATGCCGATACTTGGAGTCAGGAGGGTGGCGATAAGAAGACTGTAGATGAACTCCTTGATAAAGCAGAGCGTTACAAGACCTACTGGGGAAATGACGGCGGAATCACAGTAAGCGGCGGAGAGCCGCTTCTTCAGATGCCATTCCTCCTGGAGCTTTTTAAAGAGGCAAAGAAAAGAGGCATAAATACATGTATAGATACAGCTGCTCAGCCTTTTACTAAGGAAGGTGAGTTCTTTGAACAGTTTAAGGAGCTTATGGAGTACACAGATCTCTTGCTTGTGGATATCAAACACATAAATGAGGAAGAGCATATTAAGCTCACAGGTAAGCCTAACAAGAATATTTTAGAATGTCTATCTTACCTCTCTGAGATTGGTAAGCCTGTATGGATAAGACACGTTCTGGTTCCCGGCATTACTGATAATGATGAATACTTAAAAGAGACGAGAGCCTTTTTAGACACACTCAATAATGTAGAGAGAGTAGATGTGCTTCCTTATCATTCACTTGGACGGTTCAAGTGGGAAGAGCTGGGAATACCTTATCAGCTGGACGGTGTGGAGGCTCCTACAGCTGAGAGAATTGCTAATGCAAAAAAAATCCTACAAGCAAACTAGGAAAAATGGTTAAAATTTTGTCAATTTAGACAAAAGGAAAATAAAATGCTGGCGAAAGCCAGCATTTTTCTATGTTTGCGAGAAACACTACTATGACAATTTTTATCAATTAGGCTAAATACAAGGGTTTTTCACTTGCATATATGACTAATATATGTAAAAATACACATTGGTGTCGTTACGGAAAAACATATATTGTATGTCAAGATTTCAAAAATACAATATATTGTGGTTTGACTCCGATCTGATTATTTTTTCAATGTCGCGTCAGCGACTGAATATATATCTGAGGGCGGTAATCTTTTCCATAAAAGAGAGGAGCATTTAAATTTATGAGAGAACAATGGAGAGGCTTCAAAGGAAGCAAGTGGACTGATGAAGTTAATGTAAGAGACTTCATTCAGAATAACTACACAATGTACGATGGAGACGAGAGTTTCCTTGCTGATGCTACAGATGCAACAGATAAGCTCTGGGGTAAGCTCCAGGAGCTTCAGAAGAAAGAGCGTGAGAACGGTGGCGTTCTTGAGTGTGAGACTGAGGTTGTTTCAGGTCTTACAGCATATGGTCCCGGCTATATCGATGAGTCTATGAAGGATCTTGAGACAGTTGTAGGTCTTCAGACAGACAAGCCCCTTAAGAGAGCATTCATGCCTTATGGTGGTATCAAGATGGCTGAGCAGGCTGCTGATACATACGGTTACAAGGTAAACGAGAAGTTCCACAAGATCTTCACAGAGTATCACAAGACTCACAACCAGGCAGTATTTGACGCTTACACACCTGAGATGATGGCAGCTCGTCACAGCCACATCGTTACAGGACTTCCGGATACATACGGACGTGGACGTATCGTAGGTGACTACAGAAGAGTAGCTCTTTACGGTATTGACTTCCTTATCGAGCAGAAGAAGGAAGATCTTGCACTTTGCGGATGCGGTGTTATGACAGATGACATCATTCGTCAGAGAGAAGAGATCGCTGAGCAGATGCGTGCACTTCGTGGCATGAAGGAGATGGCTGCCCTTTACGGATTTGACATTTCTGAGCCTGCTAAGAACGCAAGAGAAGCAGTTCAGTGGTTATACTTTGGATACCTTGCAGCTATCAAGACTCAGAACGGTGCTGCAATGTCAGTTGGTCGTGTATCAACATTCCTTGATATTTATATTGAGAGAGACCTTAAGGAAGGTACTCTTACAGAGTCTGAGGCACAGGAGCTTATCGATCACCTTACAATGAAGTGTCGTATGGTTAAGTTTGCTCGTATCCCCAGCTACAACCAGTTATTCTCAGGTGACCCTGTATGGGCTACTCTTGAAGTTGGTGGACTTGGTATGGATGGTCGTCACATGGTTACAAAGAACGACTACAGATTCCTCCACACACTTGAGAACATGGGACCTAGCCCTGAGCCTAACCTTACAGTACTTTATTCTTCAAGACTTCCTGAGACATTCAAGAAGTACGCTGCTAAGATTTCAGTTACAACATCTTCTATTCAGTATGAGAACGATGATGTTATGCGTCCTGTATGGGGTGATGACTACAGCATTTGCTGCTGCGTATCAGCTACACAGACAGGTAAAGAGATGCAGTTCTTCGGAGCTAGAGCAAACCTTGCTAAGTGTCTCCTTTACGCTATCAACGGTGGTAAGGACGAGAAGTTCCTTGACAAGCAGGGTAACCACATGCAGGTAGGTCCTGAGATGGCTCCTATCACATCAGAGTACCTTGACTATGATGAAGTTATGCACAAGTACGATATCATGATGGATTGGCTTGCCAGCCTCTATGTAAACATCCTGAACCTTATCCAGTACATGCATGACAAGTACTACTACGAAGCAGCTGAGATGGCTCTTATCGATACAGATGTACGTCGTACATTCGCTACAGGTATCGCAGGCTTCTCACACGTTGTAGATTCACTTTGCGCTATCAAGTATGCAAAGGTTAAGACTGTTCGTGATGAGTCTGGTCTTGTAATTGATTACAAGGTTGAGGGAGACTTCCCTAAGTATGGTAACGATGATGAGAGAGCTGATGAGATCGCTGTATGGCTCCTTAAGACTTTCCTTAAGAAGGTTAAGAAGAACCACACATACAGAAACTCAGAGCCTACAACATCTATCCTTACAATCACTTCAAACGTTGTTTATGGTAAGGCTACAGGTGCTCTTCCGGACGGAAGACCTGCATTTGCTCCTTTCGCACCCGGTGCAAACCCTGCATACGGTGCTGAGCAGTCAGGACTCCTTGCATCACTTAACTCTGTTGCAAAGCTTCCTTACGAGTATGCACTTGATGGTATTTCAAATACACAGACAATCAACCCCGGTGCACTTGGACATGACGATGAAGAGCGTGCAGCTAAGCTCGTAAACGTTATGGATGGTTACTTTGATCAGGGCGCTCACCACCTCAACGTTAACGTATTTGGTGTTGAAAAGCTTAAGGACGCTATGGAGCATCCTGAAAAGCCTGAGTATGCTAACTTCACAATCCGTGTATCAGGTTACGCTGTTAAGTTCATCGACCTCACAAGAGAGCAGCAGATGGATGTTATCAGCAGAACATGCCACGAGAGTATGTAAAACCTCAAACACTTAGTGAGGATTTATCCGAACTTAGTATTTGAGAGTTCTTCTGGCGAGCGCGAAGCGCGAGAGCAGAAGTACATTATGAAAATATAAGCTAATTAGAGCCACCACCGTGTTTTTTCACGGCAGTGGCTCTTTATGTCTTGGAAAATTCTTTACTTGTATTTTTGGGATTATAACAGGTAGTAATATTCCGGAATTAGTGCTAAACTATAGTGTGCGCAGAAGTTCAGAATTGTTCCGCATCGGATATTCACTTAGTGCTCTGCGTATATTCTTATTTCGGATAAATTAGTGTGTTTTCCGGAAAATCTCTGATGAAAGGTGGTGGTTTTATGAAGCAGGAAAAGCATATGTCTAGTGATAACCCTGTTCCTCGAAGTTGCAGGATATTTAAAACCACATCGAAAGGAGATTACCATGGAAGAGAACACAATCATGGATGAAATCCGCGAGCTCCTCGAGAATAAGCAATATACCAAACTTCGTCAGACTCTCTCTGACATGAATATTGCAGATATCGCTGCCATCATGGATGACATGGAGAACGAGGATTCACTTAAAATGTTCCGTATCCTTCCAAAGGATATAGCTGCGGACGTCTTTGCTAACCTTGAAATTGAGGATCAGCAGTACATTATTCAATCACTGTCAGATAAGGAAGCAGGTAACATTATCGACAACCTAATGGCCGATGATGCGACAGACCTTTTAGAGGAAATGCCTGCCAATATTGTTAAGAAGATTCTTGCCAACGCAAGTCCCGATACACGCGCTGACATCAATCATCTTTTAAGGTACCCTGAAGATTCTGCGGGATCTATCATGACGGTGGAGTATGTGGATCTGAAAGAGGATATGACAGTATCCCAGGCCATA
This sequence comes from Butyrivibrio sp., assembly GCA_024690485.1. Classification (GTDB taxonomy): domain Bacteria; phylum Bacillota; class Clostridia; order Lachnospirales; family Lachnospiraceae; genus Butyrivibrio. The sequence goes on from JAILPB010000055.1 coordinate 21,123, forward strand.
GACCGCATAAGGAAGATAGGACTTGATTCAGAGACAGTAAACATCTGCTACGTTGTTACCAACCAGAGAGTTCTTGTTGGTACCGTTGCACTTAGATATCTTCTTATTAAAAAAGCTGATGAGAAAATTGGCGACATAATGAATACCAAGGTTATCAGTATTGGTACCATGACTGATCAGGAAGAAACAGCCCACATGTTCCAGAAGTACGGATTTACCGTAATGCCTGTTGTTGACAATGAGAACCGCATGATCGGTATCATCACAATCGATGATGTAATGGACATCATGGAAGAAGAGGCTACCGAGGATATCGAGAAGATGGCAGCTATCATTCCTTCAGATAAGCCATATTCAAGGATAGGTATCTTTGACACTTATAAAAACAGAATGCCCTGGCTTCTTTTTCTTATGATAAGTGCCACATTTACCGGGGCTATTATTTCTAAGTTCCAGGATGCCCTGGCTGCATATGTAGTTCTGACTGCATACATTCCGATGCTGATGGATACAGGCGGTAATGCAGGTTCACAGGCAAGCGTATCTATTATCCGTGGTATTTCGCTTGATGAAATAGAATTTTCGGATATTTTCAAGGTATGGTGGAAGGAAGTAAGAGTTGCCCTTCTTTGCGGCTTTACCCTTTCAATAGCCAATTTTGTAAAGCTTCTTATTATTGACAGGGTTGCTATTCCTGTTGCGGCAGTTGTTTGCATCACCCTTCTTTTGGTAGTAATAATTGCTAAGAGTATCGGATGCCTTTTGCCTATGTGTGCAGATAAGCTTGGTTTTGACCCTGCTGTAATGGCATCTCCCATGATCACAACCATTGTAGATGCTGTATCACTTCTTGCATACTTTACAATAGCTACAAATTTACTGCACCTGTCAGTGTGAAATAATAAATAGTTAATGAAAGTTTAATTCTTTGTATAGGTATCTCAGTTGAATAGTTGAAGTATCATTATTAGAATTATAAATAGAGTAATTGTCACTATTTAGAAGATTTTGATATTGAGGATAGTTAATTTTATCCATACTTCAATTGTTTTTGCTGAGGGACCTATGAAGAAACTAAAAGGATGGCGAAGCATAGTGCTTATAGTCATATGCGTAGCCATAAATATAGTAGGAACTTTCATAGCGAGAAAAACCATGCTTCCCTTTTGGCTGGATGCTATAGGGACGCTTATTACTGCAATTGAGATGGGACCCTGGGGCGGAGCAATTTGCGGTATCTTAACTAATGTCATGTTGGGAATAGGCAACGTTGACAATGTTGCTTATGCCATTGTTTCAGCCGGCATAGGAATTTCTATTGGTGTATTTTATCCCAGAACCCAGAGGAATAGTCTTTTTCCTATAGTATCTACGGCTGTCTTTTCCGGACTTGTTTCTGTAGTTTTATCCACACCGTTAAATCTCATATTGTATAAGGGACACATAGGTAATGTCTGGGGCGATGGCCTTATTGATATGCTTTCGCCTAATATAAATTTTCCTGTTATTTGCACTATCTTAGGTGAGGCTTTCGTCGATATCCCTGATAAAGCGCTAAGCGTGCTTATTGCCGCATATGCTATTAAGTTTTGGAGAAAAGTATTTGACAGAAGAGGAACTTCTGTAGGAATGCTTATTTTTGCTACGCTGATTCTTTCCACAAATCCTATGGAGGCAAAGGCTTATAACTATAGTGCTGAGTATGCAGCGGTTTTATACGATACCGATGATGGCCTTGCTTCTGCGGAGATAAATGCCCTGGCTCAGACACCGGATGGATACATCTGGGTTGGTACTTATTCCGGATTATACAGATGTGACGGCGCTAAGTTTGAGAGCGTTGTTCTGGATGAAAAAATCAGCAATGTCATCACTCTTTTTGTGGATAAAGAGGGAAAATTGTGGATAGGAACAAACGATAGCGGATTAGCTTGCTATGATACAGAGACAAAAGAGATTAAATTCTATACCACAGATGATGGAATGTCTGCCAATGCAATACGGGCAATCACAGAAACTCCCGATGGAAGTATCTATGTCGGAACAGTCGCTAATATTTCGGTGATAAGGCCAAGCGGTAAAATTGAAAACACAAGTGATCTCGATACATCAGGTGTTTGCAACATGTCTGCCAACTCAGAGGGAATAGTTGCAGGTGTTAACAGCAAAGGAAAGCTCGTATTCCTTAAAAACGGCAAGGTATTTACCAGAAGAATGCTAAACGTTGAAGGAAATGTATATACCTGCGTTGCAGCCGGAAGGAACGGCGTTTTCATGCTGGGAACAAGCTCCAATTTCGTTCAGCAGATCAAGGTAGAGGGGCTTGAGGCTACGCCCACCAAAAAATACACTCTGAGCACAGTATCCAACTTTAATAAACTTCTGTATTCCCATGAGGATTCAGGATATTTTTACTGTGCAGAAAACGGCAACGGATTTATGACTAATGCCGGAAAATACACAGAGCTTAATACGGACAGATTCGACAGCTCTGTTGTGGATTCGATTGTGGATTATCAGGGAAATATCTGGTTTGCCTCAAATAAGCAGGGCGTAGAAAAATACTCCTGGAATCCTTTTGACGACATCTTTGCAAGGGCAAAGCTCAATGACGAAGTAGTTAACAGCATACTTATCAATGATGGCCTTTTGTATGTAGGAATGAACACGGGCTTAAAGACTATAGATCTTAAGACCTACTATTCTGTTCCTATAAGCAACCATGAGATGTTTGACGGTGTTAAGATAAAACACCTTTTAAAGGATAGTAAAGGCAACATCTGGGTCAGCACCTACGGTGAGGATGGACTTATTGAGATAAAAGCTGACGGAACCTTGGATCACTTTAACCAAAGGGATAAGGGTGCTGACGGCGGAAGGTTCCGAATGGCAATAGAGATGAAGGATGGAACCATTGTAGCCGCAACCACAGTAGGAATAGTCTATATTGAGGACGAAAAGGTTGCCCTCAAGATAGGAAGCGGACAGGGTATAAAAACCCAGATCCTATCGCTTGTTGAGACGTCTGATGGAGGCATATTAGCGGGAACTGATGGTGACGGTGTCTACTACATAAATAAAGGCAGAGTAATAGAGAAGCACTATGGAGAAGAGGAAGGCCTTGAATCCTTGGTGGTTCTTAAGATTGTGCCCTGCGACAGGGGATATATCTTTGTTACAAGTAATGCCCTCTATTACTTTGAGAATGGGAACATCAAGAAGCTGAACAAATTCCCTTATAAGAATAACTACGACGTATTTTTTACAAACAATAATGAAGCATGGGTATTTTCCAGCGCTGGTATCTACATAGTTAATAAAAATGATCTCTTGGCAAACGACGAATACAGCTACCAGCTTCTAAACAGAAGCCGCGGTTTGTATTCAAGCCTTACAGCCAATTCTCACAGCGCATTCGACGGTGAAAACCTTTATCTGTGCTGCGCTGACGGTGTACAGAGAATAAACGTACATAGTGATAA
>JAILPB010000088.1 GCA_024690485.1 Butyrivibrio sp.
TATTCTGCATGGCTCTGCTTCTCACGCAAAAAAGAGGTTGAGGCATAAGCCTCAACCTCGTTCATTTACAATAATTAGTCGTTGTTAGCTGTCATGCCATACTTACGATTGAACTTATCAATACGTCCGCGAGCAGATGTAGCCTTCTGTGTTCCTGTATAGAAAGGATGGCACTTAGAACAAATTTCTACGTGGATTTCCTTCTTTGTAGAACCTACTGTAAATGTGTTTCCGCAGTTACAAGTAACTGTTGCCTGATAGTACTCTGGCTGAATTTCCTGTCTCATTTTCTCACCTCTTTTATATCAATAATTCTTATAATATATCGATAGTTACTTCATGCCATCTAATCACAGACAGCTTAGTCATTATATCATACCCAAAAGTCCTACGCAAGGAAAAATTGGACACAAATTATATTTATTTATTCATACTTTTATCAACGAATTTGCGTATCTTGCTTTTTGTTCGCTGCAACGCATTATCCGTGGATTTCTCATCTTTTCCAAGGATTCCTGCTATCTCAACATATCCCATACCGGTCATGTAAAGTTCCAAAACCTGTTTTTCAAATTCGCTAAGGCCTGTCTCTATAAACTCCTCAATAATCCTTGCATTCTCCTGATCGATAATCAGCTCTTCAGGATCCCTGTCTTTGGTGGATTCCAGTATCTGATCAAGGGAAGAATTTGTATCCTCTTCCTGACCATAAGGCTTAGCATATAAGGATATATAGCCGTTTAAAGGCGTGTGCTTTTTTCTACTAGAAGCCTGAATTGCAGAATACATCTGCCTTGAAATGCACAGATCCGCAAAGGTTTTAAAACTGGCATCTCTTCCAAAATCATAATCCCTTATGGCCTTAAAGAGTCCAATCATCCCCTCCTGAATAAGGTCGTCCCTGTCAGCTCCCAGAATATACATGGTTCCTGCCTTGGCTTTTACCATGTCCTTATACTTGTCCATGATAAAATCCATAATTTGGGATTCGCCCTCACGAAGTCGTCCTATCAGGTTTTCATCTGTTTCATCTCTGTCTATGGTTCCCATATTTTACCCACGCTGTCTTACTATCTCATAAGCAAGAACTCCACATGCAACTGACGCATTAAGAGAATTGATCTGTCCCTTCATAGGGATAGAAGCGACCATATCGCACTTCTGTCTGACCAGCTTACTTACACCGGATCCCTCATTTCCTATAACAAGTCCGATTGATCCCTTAAGATCAAGGTCATACATAGTTGTTCCATCCATGTCAGCACAGACAAACCACATGCCTCTCTCTTTAAGTTCATCAATGGTTCTAGCCATATTTGTAACCTTCACAACAGGAGTATAGTTAAGAGCTCCTGCGCTGGTCTTAGCAACGGTTGCTGTAAGACCTGCAGCACGGTTCTTTGGAATAATAACTCCGTGCGCCCCTGCTATATTGGCAGTTCTTATAATGGCACCCAGATTGTGGGGATCCTCGATATTATCAAGAAGGATTACAAAAGGTGCCTCTCCCTGCTCTGCAGCAAGTTCAAAAATATCATCTATCTCTGCATAATCATAGGCTGCAGCATAGGCTATAACACCCTGATGCACTCCTGTCTCAGATATCTGATCAAGTCTGTCTCTTGCAACAAACTTTATCATAATGCCGGCTTTTTTAGCCTCTTTTCTTATAGTAGAAATAGGACCATCCTGACATCCGTCAAGAATAAAGATCTTGTCAATTGATCTTCCGCTTCTTATAGCCTCTATAACCGCATTTCTTCCTTCAATTGTCAGGGCATTTTCCTTATCCTGAAAATCTCTCATAAAAATCATCCTCGCATAACCTGATGATCCATTAATTCATGCAGGTCATTATCACACTTCTATAGTTTCTACTCCTTTTTTTAGGAGCATAAGCAATCTGTCCATCTCTCCCTTAAGATAAAGGTATCCGCACAGAGCTTCAAGACCTGTTGCTTTTCTATAATCGGCAACACTCTGATTTTTTGCACTGGTTGCGGAATTGGCATTTCTGCCTCTTCTGTAAACGTCCTGCTCTTCGTCCGTCAGGTCATCCTCAAGGGCTTCGATTATCTTGGCCTGAGCAGCAGCATTTACATATTTTACCTTCATTTTATTCAGGGCTCCTGCAGGGCGGTTTCCCATCTGCACGACAACGCTTCTGATTATAACCTCATACACACTATCGCCCATGAAAGCAAGAGCCAGTGGACTATACCTGTTCATAGGCTCTCCGTCCACTTTAAACTCTTCTCTGACTGCAGCTGCAAGATCAATGTTTTCGCTCATTTATAACCCTCGTATCGATTAACGCCATAAAACTACAGTATAGTTATACCAAGTTCCACTTAACGCCTTCTCTTGTATCCTTTATCTCAACACCCTTTGCAAGAAGCTCATCTCTTATGGCATCAGCCTTTGCAAAATCTTTTGCCTTCTTAGCCTCTGTTCTTCTCTCAATAGCATCGTTTATGAAAGAAAGAAGCTCATCATCAACATCAGGACCACTAAGAAACGCCTTGGCGTGTCCAATAAGGTCAAGTGACAATACCTTATCAAAACTCTCTACAAGAGCAAGCTTTGTTGCATCATTTGTTTCAGCCTTAAGTGCATCATAAAGAATGGTAATAGCCATGGATGTGTTAAGGTCTCCGGATACAGCTTCGCAGAATTTTTTCTCAAAATCTGCCTTTACTGTCTCATCTACTGCTCCATCTTCCTTAAGCTCTGAAACTCTCTTAACAAGCTTGTTATAAGCTGCTGCCACATTATCAAGGGCATCATAAGAGAACTCAAGGGGTTTTCTGTAATGAGACTGGAGACAGAAAAGTCTGTAAACAAGGGGATCATATCCTTTCTCCTTAAGAAGAGAAACTGTAAGGATCGCACCCTTTGACTTAGACATTTTTCCTGACTTGTCATTCAAGTGATTGCTGTGGAACCAGTATTTGCACCACTCATGTCCAAGGTAGCTCTCAGACTGGGCTATCTCATTTGTGTGGTGCGGGAAAATATTATCTACTCCACCGCAGTGAATATCAATATACTCTCCAAGGTGCTTCATGGAAATGCATGAGCACTCAATATGCCATCCGGGATATCCAACTCCCCAGGGGCTGTCCCACTTAAGAGCCTGATCCTCGAATTTAGATTTTGTAAACCACAGAACAAAGTCTGTCTTGTTCTTTTTATTTGCATCCTCTTCTACGTCGTCACGAACACCTACTGCAAGCTGTTCCTTTTCAACCGCTGAAGAGAATACATAGTAATCATCAAGCTTACTTGTATCAAAATATACGTTTCCGCCTGCTTCATAAGCAAAGCCCTTCTCAAGAAGAACCTCTACCATGTGAATGAACTCAGGTATGCAGTTTGTTGCAGGCTCAATTATATCGGGACGTTTATTTCCAACTGCATCAAAATCCTTAAAGAAAGCATCTGTATAAAACTTGGCAACCTCCATAACAGTCTTGTGCTCTCTCTTAGCACCTGCAAGCATCTTATCTTCACCTGTATCAGCATCTGATGCAAGATGTCCCACGTCTGTGATATTCATAACTCTCTTTACATCATATCCGGCATACATAAGAGACTTAATAAGAACGTCCTGCATAATATATGTACGAATATTTCCAATATGTGCATAGTGATAAACTGTAGGTCCGCAGGTATACATTGAAACCTTGCCCTCTTCTCTGGGCTTAAACTCCTCTACAGTTCTTGATAATGTATTATAAAATTCAAATTTACCAGGCATTTTTCATACTCCTTCTTTATATATGTACGTTTAGTATTTTAATCATTCAGCATTTTTAGTACAGCCGCTACATCGCTCGCAGCTCCTATCACTGTCATATACGGCTCTGCTTCCGTCGTAGAGCTCATACAAAAGACAGACTGCCTGAGCAGAAATGCCCTCTTCTCTTCCTGTAAAGCCAAGATGCTCCTCTGTTGTAGCCTTGATATTTACCTGATCTACGTCGATTCCAAGGCACTTTGCCACGTTTTCTTCCATCTGATCTATGAAAGGGCGCATCTTAGGCGCCTGTGCTATAACTGTGGCATCTACATTCCCAACAATATAGCCCTTTTCCATAACTATATCTCTCACATGCTCAAGTAAAAGCATGGAGGATATTCCCTTGTATTTAGGATCTGTATCAGGGAAATGAGCTCCTATATCCTTTAATCCTGCAGCTCCAAGAACCGCATCAGCTATTGCATGTAAAAGCACATCGGCATCAGAGTGTCCAAGAAGTCCCAGGGTGTGCTCTATTTTGACACCACCTATTATCAGATCTCTTCCTTCCACAAGCTTATGTACATCATAGCCTGTTCCAATTCGCATATCTTTATCCTCTCATTCGGGGTATTTTTGTGATTAACTAATATTACTATTATAGCCTCATTTTTTAATATGGCAAAAATCATCTTATAAGAAACATTTCCGCAACAAAAACCACTGCGCAGGCGCACATGGCAACTGTAAGAAGACTTTTTCTTCTAAAGGCCAGGATAAGCGCAACCGCAAATCCCAAAACTGATGCGATCATGTTATCCGAAGCATGAAGTATAGCAGGAAAAGTCATCGCTGCCAAGGTTGCATAGGGTACGTAATACAAAAATGATTTTACAAACTTACTCTTTATTTCCCTTCTAATAAGAGTAAGAGGCAGCATTCTGATAAGGTAGGTCACTGCTGCCATCACGATAATATACACATAAATATTATGCATCTGCAGTATCCTCCTCATCCCTTGGTGCAAAATACGCAGCAACAGCCGCTATCACCACAGTAACTATTATGATTCTAAAGCCGGAGGACAAGCCGGAAATAACCGGAGCATAGTTAAACACTGTGCTCATAGCCATTGCACCTATAACCACAAGCAAAACTACCTTATTATCTCTGGAATCAGGGATTATTATAGCAAGAAACATGCCATATATAGCAATACCAAGGGCACTTATAAGCCTGTGTGGCATGATCTGACCTGCTGTTGCCCCAAGAAAAGTTCCAAGAACCCACCCAAATACTGAACAAACTATCATCCCATAGGAATACTCAGGATAAAGTCTTCCCTTTCTTGTTACACTAAGGCCAAAGATCTCGTCTGTGACACCATATGCAATGAGGCATCTTTTTAACGTGCCTACTTTTGAAGATAATTTCTGAGAAAGCGCCGTGCTCATAAGCATATATCTGATATTTACTACTAATTGAAGTAGCGCCATCTCAGCATATGCAGCATTATTATGAATAAGATCAAGAGATGAAAACTGACCAGCACTTGTGACATTCATAAGCGACATAATAGATGCCTGAAAAATAGATAATCCCGCTTCCGACGCCTGTATTCCAAAAGCAAAGGAAACCGCAAGGTATCCAAGGCAGATTGGAATCGCGTCCTTAAGACCACTCCTAAACTCTTTCATAAAACTCCTCTAATTCTCCCCGTGTGCAGTTTACGCTTCCCTGCACCATTTGAGGCTTCCCACCGCCTCTTACTTCGAAATGTTCTCTCATACCGGCAAGAAGGTCGTTGCAGTTACCTTCTTTAATACCAATTATAAATTTATAACCTTCAGCATCATTTCCCCAAAAGATACTGCAGTATCCGTTTTTCTTTGCTACTGCGGTATTTACGACTCTTCTTATTACATTAGGATCTGTGTTTTCCTCTGCAAAAATATGAACATTCTGTTTATCTTCAGGAATCTTCTCAAGTTCTATTTCAAGAAGTTTTCCGGAACTTTCAGCCAATGCTGATTTTAAATTTGCTATCTCATCCTGCTGCTTTTTTATTACCGCAGGAATGTTGTCCCATGAAGTTGACAGTTTTAGAGCTGTTCCATTCAAAAGGTCGTGCTCGGATTTGAGGAACTTTAAAGCCCTCTCTCCGCATAAGATGCTGACCCTTGTTCCGCCCTTGTAATTCTGGGCAGATATTACCTTGAGAATTCCAATTTCCCCTGTTCTCTTCACATGGGGTGCGCAGCAGGCACATACATCATAGCCTTCAACAGTTACGATTCTTATGGCGCCTGTAAGCTCCTTTTTACTTCTGTACGGGAGTTTTTCAAGCTCATCCTTATCAGGATATCTTGCAGTCACTTCCCTGTTTTCATAGATAGCTCTGTTTACCAAAAGCTCGATCTCTGAAAGCTCATCATCAGATAAAGGGCCGCTGTAATCCATAGTAACAACTGAATCACTTAAATGAAATCCTACGTTATCATAGCCCTTTTTGCTATTAACGATTCCGGAAAAGATATGCTCGCCTGTGTGCTGCTGCATATTGGAGTATCTGTGTCCAAAGTCGATTGTGCCGCTTACTTTGGCGCCTTCTTGAAAGGAAATATCCACAAAATGGTGAATCACATCCTCTTTTATCTGAACGTCAAGGACACTGCCCACCATATCACCCTCTGATATGGTTCCTTTGTCCGGGGTCTGTCCGCCTTCTTCCGGAAAAAACAGGGTTCTGTCCAGTATGACATCGAACAAATCCCCTTTTTCAGCCTTTTTGCAGCTTATTACTTTTGCCGAAAAAGACGTATCATATGCATTTTCATCATAAAGTTTAATAGTCATATCACTCATACTTCCCAATTATACTAACACCATCACGTTAAAGCAATAAAAGGAATCAAATGCCGTAAAAATGGCAAAAAAAGTGCTCCCACACGAATGTGAGAGCACAAAAATAAAATCTATTATGCAAGTGTGAGCTGTGAAAGTTCTGATGTTACACGCTCTCTGACAGCATCCATTTTTGCTTCCATTGAGTATGCCATCTCTGAGTAAAGAAGCTTCTCAGCAATTCCAAGATATTTCTCATCCATAGAAGCAAACTTCTTACCTTCTGCGGCACGCTCTGCCTTGATCTTACGAAGAGACTTTACAAGGCACATCATCTCAGGAGCATTGTTTCTCTTGATAACATCAACAATGACAGCCTCAGCCTTCTTTCCCTGGGGAAAATCATACTCCTCAAGCGCATCTATATCATCGATGAGACCCTCTGCCTCATCTGCATCAATCGCATCACGCATTTTATCCTCAGCTCCCTCAACAGGAACATACAGCACCCCCTTGCTGTCAATACTGGAAACCATACTATAGTAGAGAGTCTCATTGCCTCTCTCTAAAAAGGACGGAACAAGGATATCCTTAACCTCGCAAAGACCATGGTTACCGTATACTACGCAATCTCCTTTATTTAACATATTTTGTGTTCCTCCATTTCCAAATTAACTCAAAGGGCGACTTAATTTAAGTTTAGCAAAGTATTTCGGAAAATGTAACATCTCGCAGGTTCACTTAACTAATTTTAAGATTTTCTTAAGGAATTGTTCGGAACAAAAAATAAACTCGCTCTAGCACTAGAAAAAAAGATTTTCGTGGCACAAGATATAGATTTTTTAAAAAAGGAACCTCGCCAAGTGCTCTACTAAAATAGGATTTTGCTTGCAAAATCCTTGCGCGCTCGCGGATTGCTTTAGCAATAATTTCCTTTCCGCGAGCTGTGCATCCAGCGGAGCTCTTATTTCAATGAAGGAAACTCATTCTGCACTAAACTCGAAAGAACCTCGTTAAGTGCAAATGAGTGGTTCGCACTAGGCTCGATATTACCTCGCCAAGTGCTCTACACAAGAAGACCCGGCGGAGGTATACTCACGCCAGGCCGTCTTCGCTAAATAAAAACAAGAAAAAGGAAAGGAGGATTAAATCTATTAAATTGTCTCGCCAAGCTTAGTGTAGATAAAGCCCGTATCAAGACAGAAGTTATGAAGTACTTCGCTAAATATCTTCATATAAACGTCTTCTTTATACTGAACGTCATGTCCAAGGAAAAGAAGAACCTGTCCGCTCTTTAAGTCCCACTCCATATCAGATGTGGGATCAAGGGCATCGATATCCTTAAAGGATACTCCATACTTCTTGTTACAATATTCATCTTTGTTCTCAACTTCAAGAGCATCACTAATAATGCCATTCTTGAACTGTCTCATATCGTCAAGGAAATGAAGTACTATAAATTCTGCCACATTAAGTGACGAAATTTCGTATCCTCCAAGTCTCATATCTCCGATTACTTTTTCAAAATCTATAGTCGCATTAGCAAATGGATCAACTTTCTGCTCACCTACACAGAACACTGCGTTGTACAAACCTTGATTCATCCTTAACCTCCTGATGCAGCATCAAAAAACAGAAAAGAATTATCGGTAATACAATAATGATTATAGCATATTATTGTCAGACAATTATTATGTAAATATTAAATAACGATATATTAATAGTGAAAAAACATATCAAAAAAATAGGAGAACGCCGAAGATTTTCTCCAAGACGTTCTCCCATAATTTAATTACTTAGCCGAATAAACCAAAGAACTTACTTACCTTTATTGATAATACATTTGATTCCTTGGAATACTCTTTTTCAGAGCCTTTTCCGCGATAAGACTTAACCTTGTAGTAGTAAGTCTTATTGTTCTTAACAAGGATATCCCAGTAATTACCTGAGTTTACAGTAGCAATCTCAGAATATTTTCCATCCTTTGAAGTACTGCGAAGGATAACATATCCATCTGCGTTAGTGTCCTTAGTCCACTTAACGTTTACACCAACCATTGTCTGTGTCAGTGTCTTAAGCTCCGGAGCCTTAAGCTCTGCTTTTCCGACTGTGATGGTATCTTCAAGAGTTGTCTCAGCAAATAGCTGCTCGTCCTCGTTGTTTAGGCCATAAACAACAGTCTTTACAACTGTATCCTGTCCGGGAAGGTTCTTCTTTACCTCAAAGTTAAGAGATAAGAGCTTTCCGCTTACGGACTTAGCAGAATCGTTAACAAATGCATAGGCGATTCCAGTGTCTTCGCCGCTTACAAACTCTTTGTTTACATCTGCTTCAGTAAAACGGATTCCCTCTTTGTCCTTCTTTAATGTAAGTAAGTCCCTATTATAGAAAACAGCTACTCTACCGTCAGAAACAGTAGTCTTATCAAGCTTAAGTGTATAGGTTACCTTCTGATTGTCAGCTTTTCCTGTAACCTGTACATCTGTATGTAATACGCCATCATCCTGAGCCTTGGCTGTAACTCCCGGTAATGCGGAGAAAAGCACAAGAACTGCAGCCAGGAAGGCAACTGCTCTTTTTATTACTTTATTCATGGTCTACTCCTCCCAAATCATCTTCATTTCCGGGCTCTTCTGCTCCGCTTTCTGCTGCAGAATCATCTTTTTCAGATTCATCAGAAGAATTCTCATCTGCACTCTGGCTCTCACTGCTTGTAGCTTCATCTGCGCTATCTGCAGTGTCAGCCTCATTTGTAGATTCCTCTGCGGAATCATCCTTGTTTTCAGAAGCGTCTTCTTCCTGAGATGTTGCCTCATTACTGCTATCAGGTGCCACCTCGCTTGTATCAGCAGAGCTTGTATCAGCAGAGCTTGAATCAGCAGAGCTTGAATCAGCGTCAGCGTTGTTTTCATCTGACTTCTTATCTGAATCATCCTCTTCGCCATCCTTAGAAGCCTCAGGGTCGATAACTGTTACCTTAACCTCAGCAACAAGGTGGTTGCCCTTCTTATCAGTTGCAAGTGTAGCAACCTGAACTGTTGTGGTTCCTGCTGCAAGACCCTTGATAACACCGTTCTGGTCAACAGAAACGATATCTTCATCTGAACTCATCCACTCAACAGCATCGTAGCCCTCTGCAAGCCAGTTAGGTCCAACTGTTACGTTAACCTTTGCTGACTGTCCGATATTAAGTTCAAGGCTTTCCTTATCTACTGCGATATCTGTTACGAACTTGGTATCTGCATGTCCTGTGTTGTTGAAGCGATAAACTGATGCGTTGCAAGCATAGTCGAATACTTCTACATAGAAGATATCTTCAGGAGCCTCTATGGAAACAACAACGTCTTCATCTTTGTTCTTCTGGTTTACAGCATATCTTCCAAGGAGTGACTTCTTATCTTTGCTGATAAGAAGAACAGCTGCAGTATATCTGTTGTCATAAAGAGTAAGGTCATATCCGCCATTTTCATTCTTAACAGCATCTGCTACAACAGGCTTTGTATTGTCGATAGCAATAGGTGTTGACATGTAAAGTCCCTTGCCGTCAAGTGTTGAAGGATCTTCTACATCGTCATAGTAGCTGGGAACTGCCTCAATTGTTACGTCAACTTCTGTACCATCTTCAAGAGGATTTCCTTCAGCATCTGTTCCTGCCCAGTTAAGCTCCTGAGCCTGAAGATAATTCTCCCACTGTCCGTTATAAACAAATGATGCATAGTTCTCATATTCAGTATTCTCAAAGTATTTTTCGCCTGTATTTCTGTCAGTAATGCTCATGATTACTCTGTTAGCATTTCTGATAAGTGAATAGTACTGAGATCCAAGAACTGTTCCGTTAAGTGAGCTGATAGCATTTCTGTCGCTGATGTACTCATCGTCAGAAGCAAACAAGTTAGGAACATAGAAGTCCTCTTCCTCATCACCCATAGGATAGATAGAAAGGAAGTTTGTCTTTGAAACTCCAACATATGTTGCAGCAGTCTTTTCATATTCTTTGTCATGTACAGCCTTCATGAAATCAAAGTGCTCGTACATTGAAGAATCCATCCAGCTTCCATAGAATGCAAGGAAAGGTACTGAAAGTGAAACTGCACCCTTTACATAGATAAATCCATCTACATAAATACCGTTTTCAAATCCTGCGAGGTACTCTCTATCACTATCTGAAAGGTTGATTGAAACGCTAACCTTTGTAGAATCCTTAACCTGCATTACTCTCAGGTCAAAGTCAGCAACCTCAGCCTTCTTCTTGATCTGTTTTCCGAAAAGATAAACGTCTGCTGTATCAACAACGCCATCCTTATTAAAGTCGAAATAATCTTCATTCTGGCTTACAAGTGAGAGCTCCTTTGAGCCATTCACTACCTGAAGGAGAACCTTGCGATCCTTTGTATTGATCTTGCCATCTCCATTAAGGTCATATACAAGAGCTGTATCATCAGCTGTAAGTGTTACGTCAGGACTAAGCTTGTGTGATGTTCCTGCAAAATATGTTGTACCT
>JAILPB010000115.1 GCA_024690485.1 Butyrivibrio sp.
ATCTAACTCATTCAATAAATCAGAATGCAGAAATCTTCGTAAAAAAATTCCTGTAGAGCAACTGAAGTCATAAGATCTTTCAAATAGCTTTCCTTGATATTCAGAAAGTAAAAGTCCATTATGATCAAACTCTCTCATCAAAAATCTCCTCTATATAAAGCCCTGTCTTAAACTCTCTTTTCGCAAGCTTCAACTTAGTGTCAATTTCGAAGCCTCGCTCAATAAGCATTTTTTTACATTCTTCACGTTCAGGTATACTCAGGTAGTACTTTTCAATAGGTATTAGCTTTCCAAGTGCTTTTTCTGTTTTAAAAATATACTGAAATCCCAACTTAGACGCTGACAATGAATGAAGTGCAACATCTGCATTTATCTCGCCATCAGTAAACTGTGCCATAACATAAAACATCTTATTGTCAGCAATTGGAGCTATAATAACATCTGCCTTATTTATTTTTTCTATGATACTTTTTACCTTTTCATTTTCTGAATAATCTCCAAGTGTTCCACGATGATAGCAAATCGCAAGCATCCATTCCATAGAACAATCAAACTTACAAACATTAAGGTCTTCTAAAGAATATCTGAATGAATAAACTGAAGATTTATCACTTTCACAAACAAAAGATAATGCTTGATTATAGGTCTCTCCCAAGTAAAATCCGTTTCCAAAATCACAATTATTTCTGGATCCATTTACTGTAACCTGAGATAAGCCACTTTTTGATCCGTGAAAAAGAACTTTTCCATACTTTTCTTTTAATAATTCCTCTTTTACGGCGTTCATCCTATAATTATTCTCGTAAACATATGAATAGAGTTTTTCACATACTCTATCCGTTATTGGTCCATTCTTTGCAATGGCATCCAAAGTCACCCTCGAAATACCGGTCTTTTTTGATAGTTCATTTTTGTTTATCTTTTCTGACTCTATGATAAACTCAATATCCTCTTTAAGTTTATATTCACAATCTATCTTAATCACGCTTAATCTCCTTTTGTATAACTAATAATATTATAAGCCTTCAAACATGTATGTTCAATCTGTACAAACAAGTTTTGTTGTAAAAAAGAAGCCAGAAAATCATTCCTATAACAAATGATCTTCTAACCCTTATTTATTCAGCATATTCAGATATTACAATCTCGCCTGCTTCCAGAGTCTTTTTCACATCGATTACTCGCTGATTGGAGGATCCGCGGAATCTGAGGGAGATGTCCTTGAGGTCCAGCTTGAACTCGCCGTCTACTAGGACGTCTATCATAGAGAGGATTTTATCTGTGTCTTCGCTGTGACAGCGCTTATTTTCTGCGTCGTTGAGTTCTTCCCAGGTGTAGCCGGAATATATCCAGATGTTTTTATCGGGAAGCTCTGCCTTAACTCTCTCAAGGAAAGGTCTTACAACCTGCTGATTTACTACTTCCATGGGCTCTCCGCCAAGGACGGTGAGGCCTGTTACATATACAGGGCGAAGGGATTCGATAATCTCGTCTTCAACCTCTTTTGTGAAAGGCTGACCATAGGCAAAGTCCCAGGTCTCCTCGTTGAAGCATCCCTTGCAGTGGTGGGTGCAGCCTGATACAAAGAGGGATGTACGAACTCCTACTCCGTTTGCTATGTCTGTTGTTTTGATTTCTCCGTAATTCATATTCTTCGTCTTTCTATCTATATTTATTCCAAATGATTTATCAGTTTAAAATGGTCAGAAAAAGCTACCACTATATGTGATAGCTTTCCTGACCCCCATAAACAAATCGCCACACTTTATTATAAGTGTAATACTCTTTCCTTAATTTCCTGAGTTCTACCCTGGTTCCAATACTGGGTACCGATGTAACCGCAGGTACGTCTTGCAACGTTCATCTTGGACTGATCCTTGTTTCCACAGTTAGGGCATACCCAAACGAGCTTACCGTCTGTATCTGTCTCAATCTGGATCTCTCCGTTATAACCACAGCACTGGCAGTAATCGCTCTTGGTATTGAGCTCAGCATACATGATATTCTCATAGATATACTGCATAACTGCAAGAACTGCTTCGATATTGTTGTTCATGTTAGGAACTTCTACGTAGGAGATTGCTCCACCCGGTGAAAGTGCCTGGAACTCTGATTCGAACTTAAGCTTTGTAAACGCATCGATCTTCTCAGTTACATGAACATGATAGCTGTTTGTGATGTAGTTCTTATCTGTAACACCTTCGATCATGCCAAAGCGCTTCTGAAGTGCTCTTGCAAACTTATAAGTTGTTGATTCAAGAGGTGTTCCGTATAAACTAAAGGAAATGTTTGTCTCTTTTCTCCATGCAGCGCACTTATCATTCATGAACTGCATAACCTTAAGAGCAAACTCTTTTCCGTCCTTATCTGTATGTGTTACACCCTTCATGTACTTGGTACATTCACAAAGACCTGCATATCCAAGAGAGATTGTTGAGTAGTTTCCATAAAGAAGCTTATCAATTGTCTCACCCTTCTTAAGTCTTGCAAGGGCTCCGAACTGCCAAAGGATAGGAGCAACGTCTGAAGGAGTTCCAAGGAGTCTGTTATGTCTGCACATAAGAGCCTTCTTACAAAGTTCTGTACGCTCTTCCATGATCTCCCAGAATTTCTCTTCGTCTCCGCCTGATGAGCAAGCTGCATCGACAAGGTTAATTGTTACAACACCCTGGTTAAAACGTCCGTAATACTTGTGGTCGCCTTCCTGGTAGTTCTGAGCATGAGAAATATTGCCTTTGTTGCAAAGACCCTCTGCAACATCTTCACTATCTACTGTAAGGAAGCTTCTGCAGCCCATGCAGGGATATACGTCTCCGCCCTTATATTCCTTCATCTTCTTGGCAGAAATATAATCGGGAACCATTCTCTTAGCTGTGCACTTAGCTGCAAGCTGTGTGAGGTACCAGTAACGTGTACCCTCTCTTATATTATCTTCATCAAGAACATAGATGAGTTTAGGGAATGCAGGAGTGATATAAACACCCTTCTCATTCTTAACGCCAACTATGCGCTGTTTGAGCATCTCTTCAATAACAAGTGCAAGGTCGTCACGAAGCTGTCCTTCAGGAACCTCATCAAGGTACATAAATACTGTGATGAAAGGAGCCTGTCCGTTGGTAGTCATAAGAGTGATTACCTGGTACTGGATAACCTGAACACCACGCTCGATCTCCTTGCGAACACGCATCTCTGCAATCTCATCGATCTGCTTGTCTGTAGCTTCCATTCCTGCATCGATGAACTCCTGGCGAACCTCTCTGCGGAACTTCTGTCTGCTCACGTCAACAAAAGGTACAAGGTGTGACAAAGTGATACTCTGTCCGCCGTACTGTGAGCTGGCAATCTGCGCAATTGCCTGAGTTGCTATATTACAAGCTGTTGAAAAACTCTTGGGACGCTCGATCATGGTCTCTGAAATAACTGTACCGTTCTGGAGCATATCCTCAAGGTTCACAAGACAGCAGTTGTGCATATGCTGTGCAAAATAATCTGAATCATGGAAATGAATGATACCCTCAGCGTGTGCCTTAACCACATCCTCAGGAAGAAGGAATCTGCGTGTGATATCACGACTCACTTCACCTGCCATGTAGTCTCTCTGAACACTATTGACTGTAGGATTCTTATTAGAGTTTTCCTGCTTAACTTCCTCGTTGCTGCACTCAATAAGAGACATGATCTGCTCGTCAGTTGTATTGGACTTACGAACAAGTGCATGACGATATCTGTATGTAATATATTTGCGGGCAACCTCGAATTTTCCAACGCTCATGATCCCGTCTTCGACCATGTCCTGGATTTCTTCCACATTAGCAGCTCTGGTAAGCTTGTTGCACTTCTCCTCTACCTGGGCCTCGATATTCTCAATCTGCTCCCTTGTAAGGCACTTATCAGGCGTAACTTCCTTATTTGCTTTCTCGATGGCAGCTAAAATCTTAGAACCATCAAAAGTTACCTCTTTGCCGCTTCTTTTAATAATCTTCACTGGTTGACCCCCTCGGAATTCTTTAATAGTAATTAATGATATATCTTGGGATTTATTATTGTAATATGAACCGCCCCCTACAACGTTCATATATCTTTAGATAATATGTAGCCACATGAATAACAATATCTTGTGGCTACAATTAAACTATAATACATTATATTGTATAAATCAAGTAACAATTTACCGTTATCAAAAACTTCGCACATACTCAAGCCTGGTCAGCATTCTGAGTATTTTTGACAACCTTTTGTTATCCGTAATTTCGTCTCCAGAGTCGTAGTAGGTTGTTTTATATCTCACCACAATATCTTGTGGTTCATTTAATTCTAATGCCATATTTGAACTACTATTTGTATCCAGATTTAAGACATCTGCCAGGTGGCGTATCGTCCCATTATTTCCGTCAATACATGTAATATTTTCACCCAAAACCTCTTTATATAGTGGTTTAAAGTAGTTAAAGTGGGTGCAGCCCATAACTATTGAGGAATAATCGTTTCCATCAATTCCAGCAAATCTCTTCTTGAGATAGGCTTTCACATTGTCGGAATCGTATTCTTCATTTTCTGCAAAGGTAACAAGACCCGGCATCTCAAGAAGATCCACCTTGTGCTTCTGATCTACTCTCTTAAGGAGATTTTCAAGTTTCTCTTCCCTTATTGTCACAGGGGTTGCCATAACGAGAACTCTCTTTTCATCTCCTGTTAGTCTCTCTACCGCTGGCTTTACAGCAGGCTCCATGGCAAGGATTGGCAGATCATACTTTTCCCTTAAAAATCCTGCTGCCACAGCAGTAGCGGTGTTACAGGCGATAACTATAGCGTCGACCTTTTTATCTATAAGAAAGCTTACGATCTCGTCGCAAAAGTCTCTTATCTCTTCTTTAGTTTTTATACCATAGGGAACATGCTTAGTATCTGCATAGTAGACATATTCCTGATTTGGAAGTATATGGTAGGCTTCGTGTAGTACCGAAAGTCCGCCATTTCCGGAATCAAAAATTCCTATTCGCATAAAATACCTCGTTGTTGTATATTAATACTTAATAAATACAGTAAAGGTCCAAAACACTATATAATGAACGATTCCTATACTAATGAACTAAAAAAATTATATGACGATGCAAAGGTATGCACACTTTTGCAGGAAGTCTGTGAATATTATGCCACAAGATCAGGTTACGAGGACAACTCTCTTGAAGATGAAATCGAGCCAAGAGAAATAGTTGAGCCCGTATACATGCTCTTTTTGTTGCAGCAAAGAGAAGAAATTCTGGATGAGCTAAGCTATATCTGCAAGCGCTATCCGAATCTTTTTGCCCAGGTAAAGCCTCTTTACGACAATATCCTTGTACATATGGATGTGCGCCCCCTGGAATCAGAGAACGCACATAGATTGTCTGTCGCTATGGATGGCAAAATCTCTTCCGCTCAGATTTATGACGAGATCGAGCGCATCTGTTCAAGATGCCAGGATCTGTCAGAAGCCATGGACGAATTCTATGGATGGCTCCATAGATTCTGATCCTTATTCCTTCACCTTGGCATATTTCATGACACAGTAAAGTGTCTGGCCCTCATATTCTACCTGGGCCCATTCGCCATCATCCTTCACATATTTTCTTGAAAGCTCGGTTCCTGCAGGAACCTGAACTACCACGTATTCATCACTGGCAGTACTAGGTGTATTTCTAAGGTTTAATTCAGCTGTAGTAACTATTACATCATTTGTAGCAGTATATCCCGCCATCTCTCCGACGCTGACATTGGTCTCGCTGTCAGGATCAGGGATTACCACTGAATCAAAAACTTTCTTCTTAAATATCATTCCGATCATCACAAGGATCA
>JAILPB010000128.1 GCA_024690485.1 Butyrivibrio sp.
CTGTCGCTTATTCAACTTTATTGATCTTTCTGTCATATAAGAAATCACTCCTCAAGATTCTTAAGCAAACCTTCTACCGCGAAACTTTGGCGTCCCTTAGGAACCAGTGTAATTGTAGTCTGTATATGCGAACCTATGCTATTTATCTTATCCGGAGGCGCTGCATAAACCACCTGGAAGTCATTTGTCTCTAAATAGTCGACCATCTGCTCTATTCGCTCTCTGGAAAGTGCAGAGAAGGCTTCATCTATAAATGCCAAGCGAGCACTGCTACGGTCCTTTGGATATAACTGAAGAAGGCTTGCTGCCAAAATGATAAAATAAGGCGTCTGCTTTTCACCATTACTTGCCGATCCCTGCTTCTTTGACAACGTAGCCTGAACTTCATCCTCCCCCTGCTTACTTATAATTCGCATATCGTATGTAAAATACTTTCGGTAATCTGTGTATTCTGTCTCATCTTCTTCGTTAAGTACAATATCGATGAATTCCTCAATATCATGTTTACTGTCCTCATCATCCTTGATGACATTAAGATAGTATTCTGCATTATCAAAATACTCATGCATCTGCTTACAAATCTTGAAGAACAGTGCTTTCCCTTCAGAATCCAGCCTTTCTTTCATCTCAAACTGATAAACATCATTTCCAAAAGGGCGACCTTTTAACTCTTTATTGATCTTATCGATTTCTTCTTTAGCACCACGAATTGTTTCATTGATCTCGGCAACAAAATCTCCTACAAAAGCACTCTGAAGCTTTTCGCCCTGCTTTTCCAGCTTCTGCTTTGCTTCCTCAATCTGGACATTAGCAAGATTACGATACTGCTCTCTGTAATAACCAATAAAGGATACTCCACGCATCTGGTTGTCTGTGCCGTTTATTCTGCAATACTGCAGATGGGCATCCTCCAAATCTTTCTTGGCTTTATCCAGCTCACGTTCCCATTCACGTACAGTCTTTTCAGTAATTACCGTATCCTTTTTCTGAATCTGTTGGTTGTACATATCAATAGCTGGTTGCCTTAACTCTGGCATCTCTCGACATTCCTGTTCAAACTCTTTTTGAGCAGATTCCTGTAGTTGTTCCTTTGAAGAGATGTCCTTTTGTATTCTTTCTATTTCCTTTTCTGAACCGCCTATATTTTTGTATAGAGCACGGATTTCCTCTTCAATTTGCTGATGGGTTGCCTTTGCCTTACTAAATGCCTCAAGCATCGCAGTCAGACTCGGATCCTTCTCATAATTTTCCTTCTCGCTCTTTGCAGCTCTCAGACTTTCCTTTACAGCATCATACTCATTTACAGCTTCAAAATCATAGTCATCCTGGTTTAAGGATTTTTTCTGTAATCCAATAATCTCTGCCTTCAGCGAATCATTGAGCGCAGAACGCTCTTTTATACCTTCCTCAAGTGCATGGATTTCTTTTCCCAAATCCTCTATTTGCAGTTTAATTGCATCCTGACCAATAAAGAGCTTGGTACCATTAATCTGCATCTTACCAACAGCATAGCTCTTGGCAAGCATACCATTAGGCATAATCGCACCCTTAGGATACTCATGAAGCTCATCTACTGTCTCACAGAGATGGATTCCATTAAGCAAATAATTAGCATACATGCGGGCCGTGGGATTAATTATCTCTAGTTGCTCAGCTGCAGAGCCAGCTACTATCTCTGTAGCTTCAAGCTTATCTGCTATAACAACATTTCCCTTAGTGGCAGGATTATCATTAACAATCTTCAAAACCTGAGCTGTATATTTCGGATCAACTATTATATTAAAGCGCTTTCCGCCCAGGAATGTCTCTATAGCTCGTCTCCACTTTTTATCTTTGACTTCCGTAATAAGTTCAACAAAGAACTTAACATCTGTCGAGATATTCTGCTTCTTAAGTTCCTCAGAAATCAAACTCCTGGTCTTCTCATATCCAGGCTCAAATACAAGTTTATTTCCTTCGAGCTGCTTTTTCTCATCAAGTTTCTGAGCAAGAGAATCGTTATCCTTCTCTATTTGATCCCTGTTCCTAAGCTGCGCCAACTTCTTAAGCTCACAAATACGCTTAATCTCTTCAGAAAAAGTATAAAAAGCAGCAACCTTCTTAGTAGTATCGCCTTTAGATGAGACGGTAGTCAGTTCGTCCTTAACATCAAGAGTTAGCTGCAGTTCTTCTGAATAGTCCTGCATTGTTCTATCGATCCACCCTTGAAGGGCTTCAACTTCTTTAACAGACTTTGAAAAAAGATCGCGCTCCTTAGTAAGCCTTTCGATCTGATCTTCAAAACGCTTAAGAGTACTGCTTATATCCTGGTAATCACTGCTACTATTTAATTCTTCTAGCTTCTGGCTTGCCTCTTCAAGCTCTTTATCTTTCTTTTCCTTCTTATCTACTAAAAAAGCAAGTCCAGCTTCTTCTTGTCCCTTTACGTTCTTCAACTTCTCTATAGCTTGTACCGCACTCTGCCACTTCTGATATCCAAGCACCAATCGGCGCTTGTTATAATCAGAGTACTTCTGCTCGTATTCTCTCGTACAGTCTTCTATATGCTCCAAAACCTTTTTGCTTTCGAGCATGTCATCATATGTCTGCCTGATTTCCTCATAATTTGCTCTCTGTTCTTTAAGATCCGCCAAAGAAGACATCTCTCCCTCTTCCAGAACACATTCCTGAATAAACTTGTCTATGTTCTTCTGAGGATCAAAAGACATCATTTTTATTATCTTGGATTTATACTTTGAAACTTCGCATCGAAGTCCCATAGCCTGAAGAACCTGCTTAGTTCCTCTCTCCGTTCCCATGAATTCTTTCCTGCTGATGTGTTGTCCTTTTACAGTAATCTGACTCTTGGGATAAACAGATAACTTGCCATCCTTCTCTTCGCAGAAAACAATATCAGAAAGTGACGCATCTTTAGCAACATACCAATAGGAATTTGCCTTAGATTCGTCCTTCTTAAGCTCAATGGTAACAAACACAACCATCTTCGCCTTATCCATTGGAGAATAAAACTCCATGGCGATATAGCTCACCACATCCATATTTCCGCGCAAGTATCTACCAGCGCCTTCGCTATGAGTATCGCCACGCACATACGCCGCAACACTTCTGTCACGGTCTTTGGCTGCTATATTAAAATGAGT
>JAILPB010000066.1 GCA_024690485.1 Butyrivibrio sp.
CATTTTCCTTTTCCATACATTTACCCATTATCCGCCTAAGAAAGTCGGAAAGCTTGCTGCGATCAGCGTATTGTTCTTTATTGTTGTTCCGCTCACCATCTACGTTCTGTCCTATATTCCCGTTGTTGAGGCAGGATACAGAAATATCCGTACTATCCATGAAAGCCAAAGCGGGCTTATCTCCAAAACTATACGTGGCACAGTTGGCATGATCCGCTATCATGCTAATCTAAATGCCACTCATCCCTACATGTCTGACTTCTATTCCTGGCCCGTAGGCTATAAGCCTGTACTTATCGCCTACAATACCGTAAGCCAGACCGCCGGCAAAACCCTCCGCTCAATCGTCTATTACATGGGAAATGTTGCCGTATGGTGGGCTGCAATCCCTTGTATTCTCTATGTTTTTTACATGGCAATCGCTAAACGCGAAAAGACAGCCATGTTACTGACTGTCTCTTATCTCGCGCAATATATTCCGTGGATGGGCGTTCAGCGCTGCGTATTCCTTTACCATTATTTCCCATCCTTTATTTTCTCGGTCCTGATCATGGGCTACGCCATAAATTCGATAGCTCACCGCAAGCCGGCTTTAAAGCGCATCATCACTGCCTACATGGTGGTTGTCATCATCACCTTTTTCCTATTCTACCCGGTTGTATCAGGCGTTCCATTCCCTTATGAGTGGACGCAGAAGCTCAACTGGTTCATGAGCTGAGCTTTGGATCTTTGTCGCCACTTTTCCATGCCTCCAGTAATCACCGTAGCAAAAGGTAATCACTTCACCTTTACATTCTTTACTTTGCTCCACTTAGAATAGGTCTTTACAGAGCCTTTCTTCTTGAAGGTACGGATTCTTACAAAATATTTCTTTTTGGGAGAAAGCTTCTTTATGGTTTTGGTTGTGGTTTTTGTCTTGTTTACTGTGACGCGCTTTATAACATTATCGAAGTTTTTATCTGTGCCTATCTGAATTTCGTAGCCCTTGATTCCCTTGGCTTTCTGCTCTTTCCAAGTAACAGTGATGGATTTCTTGCCTGCTGTCAGCTTGCTGATTGAAGTGGATTTCTGCTTCTTATCAACATTCTCATCATCACTCTTCTTGGAATCAGATGCCTGCACCTGTCCGGTAGCCGGATTACTTCCATTATCAATGACCTCCGGCTTAGGGTCAGGAGTAGGATCTACAGGCTTCGGATCATCAGGGTTAGGGTCATCGGGCTTCGGATCGTCGGCGTCCGGATCTTTCAAATTTCCGTAAGTTGGATCTTCAAGCAGATTATCATCTGTCATTTCTTCGATTTTAGTTCCCGGCTTATATTTTCTGATAAATCCTCCGGTGTAAAGTCCTGAAATATCGACCTTTTCTTCCCCCGCACTACTATCAGTAGCTCCGCTTCCGACAGCTGCTCCATTATTTCCACCTGTACCTTTACCACCAGCTGCATAAACTTTAGCATTTTCACTAATTTTGATATTTATGCCATCACCGTTTCTACCACCGCCGATTCCTGCTCCGTACTTCAAAGTTGATGCTTTTACTAAAGCTTTTCCGCTGATTGTTATATCTGAACCAGATGCATCTCTACCGCCACCGATTCCTGCTCCATAGTTATCTCCCTGTGCTGTCACTATAGCGTTATCACCAATGGTTATATTTGTACCATTTCCTTCATTGCCTCCACCAATTGCAGCAGCATTTTTCGCACCAATTGCAATAACAACTGAGTTGCCTCCAATTGTGATACGCATGCCATCGGCATTTGCACCGCCAATTCCTGCTCCATACATATTTCCATTTTTATCATCTTCTCCTTCAGGATCAGCACTTGCCGTTACATTAGCGTTTCCGCCTATTATAATATCGGAACCTGTTCCATTTAATCCTCCTCCGATTCCTGCTCCTTTATTAAAAGATGTGGCCGTCACCTGCGCAGAATCAATTATAGTAATACCTGAACCATTCCCATTTCTGCCGCCTCCGATTCCTGCCCCTGAATAACTAGTCGCCTCTACTATTGCACTTCCTTTTATAGTAATGTCGGAACCTTCTGCTCCATCTCCGCCTCCGATTCCTGCTCCGAAATTATCACTTGATGCTATTACCTGTGCATTACCTTCTATGGTGATATTACTACCTGCCCACGCTTGTCCACCACCGATTCCTGCAGATTTGCTAGTACCATTAGCTTTTACCTTTGCATCTCCACCTATAGTTATATTAGAACCTGCTCCTTGATATCCGCCTCCAATTCCTGCTGAATTCACTCCACCATATGCTTCAATTTGGACATTTCCGTCTATAATGATATCTGCGCTAGATTGATTGTTTCCTCCTCCGATTCCTGCTCCATTCTGACCACCACTGGACTTAAGATATCCTTCTGTCTTTGAGGTAATTGTAAGTTTCCCGTCCACAATATCATGTATTCCAGCTAGGCCTATATCACTTTTAAGAGTATTCTTTCCATCTATGAATATAGTCACATTTCCTGTACCTATTAATCTGACAGCCGGGACACCTACTTTGTTTTGATATGTATTTATATCCACATCTTTTAATGTAACTTTCGCAGTCTGTCCATCTCCGGATTCAATTACAACTCCATAATCCTTTGAAGTTCCCGTGATAATAATGTCATCATCTAAGGCATTATCTGCCTTATAATCCTGAGATATAGTCTGAGCACCATTTTTCGCGTCAATATAAATAGACCCGTCAGCGATATTGTATTCCTTAGCATACGCAGACATAGGCGCACTAAACATAAAAAGACCAAGTGCAAAAACTCCACCTGCCATCAGGAAGTTACTGTATTTACTCTTCTCACTTCTTTTCATTTTTATTCTCCTTATAAAGAATTATGTTTGCGATAATCTACAGAACCAGTTATGACTTCTTGATGAAAGCACGGAAAATCGTCCAAGTAGTCATGTATTCTTGAAAAATTCTTTCTAGAACAAAGAGTTGCTTTGCAACTCTTTGCGCGCCGATGCGCGCAAGCTTTAGCTTGCATAATACTTCTGCGCATCGGTCGCATCCATAGCGGAGCGTTTTTTATTTGATAGGATTTTCCTATCAAATAAGAAAAGAATGTTGCTTGCGACATTCTCGCGCCGTTGCGCGATGTCCGGGGGACATCGGTTCTACAACGACCGAAGTGAAACGAAGACGCGGTTGCAGAATGCAACATATTCCTTTCGCGCGATGTGCAGATCACTTGGCGAGGTTTTTTCGAGCCTAGTGAAATGTCATACACAGTAGTGCGCATCCTCGCGGAGCGTTTTTATATCATAGGAAAGAAATTTCCTATGATATAAAACCAAAAGACACTATCCATATCAATTATATGGAATAGTATCTTCCTTGAATCTACGAAAAATGAAGAAAACTGTGCAAAATCCGTACTTGACAGCATGTGATTTTTGCGTGCATAAAGCTTCATCCTAAAAATAACACCAACAAAGACTGCCAGAATGTACTTTCCACTGTGTCCATTTCTTGGGATTGTCATCATATCCGCCTTAGTACTGCCGCAATTCTATTCTCTAGCCATAGTAGCAGTGCGTTTTCTGCCCTCTGTTCTGCCTATATTTCAACTTCTTACAATAGTAGCAGTTTATTTTTCGACCATCGTACTGCCACTATTGCACTTTCCCAAGATAGTAGCAGTTTAAAAAGTCTCGATTTTACTGCTACTTTTCCACAAAACCCAAATAGTAGCAGTACATTGAGCTAAAAATTTACTGCTACTTTCCACAAAACCCAAATAGTGGCAGTACATTGAGCTAAAAATTTACTGCTACTTTCCACGAAATCCAAATAGTAGCAGGCTGACATGCCAAAAATCTACTGCTACTTTTCTGCAATACCCCAATAGTAGCAGTTTATTTTTGCATGGCGAGTTCTGCTGCTATCCAAGTTAAGTAAATGTCGGTAAAAAACGAATTTTTACCGAGAAAAGCTTGAATAAAAAGAAAGGCTGCCACAAATGTTATGTTCCTGGATCCTGGGTACATATCAAAAGTGGCAGCCTCGATTTCAATATTATAGAAATAATCACAAGTTAAATTCTTTTTAATTCCAGATAAAGATCCCGTGCAACTACTGCGATGAGCATTGTCATTACGACAGCGACAGTCTGCAGGGAAAAAGGTCTTACAGCTGTAAGATATGGGATAAATGTCAAAATTGAAACCACGAAGAAAGCGCACATAAGCGGGATTCTCTTAGGTCTGATGCAGGCATAGATGATAGCAAGGATATCTATAAGATAGCCGTATCTATCGTGCATGTGAGGTAGAGTGTATAAGGTAACTGCCACGGTGAGTAGTGATGTAAGGATAAATATCTCGTTGGAGATCAGAGCCTGTGCGGGAGCATTCTCCGAGCTTGTTTTACCGATGTATTCCTTATTCTTTCTGCATTCTCTGACTTTCACATAGAGGTAGTAAGCGATGATTCCAAGGAGCATCATAGCTACAAACATGCCGGCTCCGGAGACTTCTTCGCTGTAGTGGCCGTTTGGCATGGTCTCATCGAGAAGGGCGTATATATTGGGATATTCGAGTGTTCCCCAGGGGTAGTAACTTCCCTGATCAAAATAGAAAAATAGCAATTCCCCAAAATCTCTTCCAAATAGCCATGCAGGAATTATGCTGATCACGTATACAACAGGAATCAACAGTAGGTGGATTAGTTTCACGGAATACTTAAGGAGCCACATGATAACAATAAATGGCAGAATAAATACTGTCTGAAGTTTAAAACAAAAGGCAAGTCCAAGCATTATTGCGGAAAGAGCGCTCTTGTCCTTCAAAATGAAATAGATTGCATAGAGAATAAAGCAGGAATAAATAGCATCGCACTGGCACCAGTAGGCGCTGTCGATAAATACTGTAGGTGATAAGAGCACAAATGCCATCCCTGCAATGGATGTGCGGGGCTTTCCTGTCATATGGAAAACAATGAGAAATACTGCAATTGACATGGCATAATCAAAGACAACAGAAATCATCTTAAGGCCTGTCAGCCAATCGTCGGTAACTGCATGCACAAAGCACATCAGATACATGTAGGCGCTGGTGTAGTTGGATATCTCACTTCCCAAGGAGCTAAATCCGCCAAGGCGGTCTATATCCTCCATCCACAATTCAAGGAATCCGAAATAGTCTGCAGATTCTATAGGAAACAGCTTCCATCTAAGTAAAAATGCAAACACCCACAATACAGCTACAAACAGGATGTCTATCATCTCAAAACGAAAATTCTTTATAATGAAGGACTTCTCAAGAAATGAATCTATCCATCTTTCACCACTCGTAGTGATTACTACCTTTGCCTGGTTAGTACCAAATACCTCTACTTTGCTTGCGCTTACTTCCTTCGCAGCATTAGCACTCACTACCTTTGCTCCGTTAGTACTTACTACCTTTGGCTCGTCAACACTTACAGTTCTTGCTTCGTTGGCACTTTCTTCACTAACACTCACTACCTTTGCCTTGCTTGTAACTTCCCCATTGTTTTCTGCCTGCAAATTCATGTTTTTCTCGTCCCCACAACATTCTATAGAACTGCCCTGCTCATGGTGTTCCATAAGCAAGGCTATACTTCATTCACATTATTTATTTCTTATTGGAGTTGATCTTCATAGTAAGTCCGATTCTCTGTTTCTTAACATCTACTTCGAGAACCTGGACATCTACGATGTCGCCGACGCTGACTGCATCAAGAGGGTGCTTTATGTAGCGGTCTGTGATCTGAGAGATGTGGACAAGGCCGTCCTGGTGAACGCCTATATCTACAAAAGCGCCGAAGTCTACGATGTTTCTGACTGTTCCCTTAAGGACCATTCCGGGCTTAAGGTCGTTCATATCCATAACGTCACTTCTAAGGATTGGTGCGGGCATGCTTTCTCTTGGGTCTCTTGAAGGCTTCTCAAGCTCGGATACGATATCGGTAAGTGTGATCTCACCAACTCCAAGCTCCTCTGAGAGCTTCTTTGTATCTCCGATTTTCTTCATAAGGCTTGATACGGAAACAACCTTCTCACTAGCGGATGCTGAACCGGTTCCCTTAGCTGAACTCTGCTGAGTACTGTCATCTGCAGCAAGATTTACTCCGCCAAGAGCTGCTGCAAGGGCTGCCCCCATGGCTGTGCCTGTATTTTTGACAACGAACTGCTTTTCTTTCTTCTTAGGCTTGTTCTGAGCCTTAGCCTCAGCTTTCTTAGCTTCAGACTTCTGGGCTGCGCTCTTCTTCTGAGATTCTCTTACGTCATCCATGGTGAGTCCAAGCTTAGCCATAAGCTTCTCTGCTGCCTCATAGGACTCGGGATGCACGCTGGTATCATCAAGAGGATTCTTACCATCATGAATACGAAGGAAACCTGCGCACTGCTCGTATGCCTTAGGTCCGAGCTTAGGAACCTTGAGGAGCTGATCACGGCTCTCAAACTTGCCGTTTGCTTCTCTATAATCAACGATGTTCTTAGCAATAACCTTGCTGATACCTGAAATATATGTAAGGAGCGGTGCTGATGCAGTATTCAGGTCAACACCTACCTTGTTTACGCAGTCCTCAACAACGCCTGAAAGGGCTTCGCCAAGCTTCTTCTGGTTCATGTCGTGCTGGTACTGACCAACACCGATGCTCTGAGGATCTATTTTAACAAGCTCTGCAAGAGGGTCCTGGAGACGGCGGGCGATTGATGCTGCACTTCTCTGACCAACATCAAACTGAGGGAACTCCTCTGTAGCAAGCTTACTTGCTGAATAAACTGAAGCTCCTGCCTCATTTACGATTACATACTGAACAGGACGGTCAAGCTCCTTAATAAGCTCAACGATTACCTGCTCTGACTCTCTTGAAGCAGTACCATTACCAACTGAGATAAGGTCTACATTGTACTTTGCGATGAGCTTTTTAAGCTCTGCCTTTGCTTCCTCAACCTTGTTCTGAGGAGCTGTGGGATAGATAACCTTGGTATCAAGGACTTTTCCTGTGGCATCAACGATAGCAAGCTTACAACCTGTTCTGAAAGCAGGGTCCCAGCCAAGTACTGTTTTACCTGCGATCGGAGGCTGCATGAGGAGCTGCTGAAGGTTCTTGCCAAATACTCCGATAGCAGAATCCTCAGCCTTCTCTGTGAGCTCGTTTCTAATATCACGCTCGATTGCAGGAGCGATAAGTCTGTCATAGGAATCCTTGCAAACTGCCTGAAGTACTGGAGTTGTCTCCGGGTTATCCTTAGTGATCATCTTGGTCTCAAGGAATCTAAGAATCTGCTCTTCGGGAGCAGTTATCTTAACTGTAAGGAATTTCTCAGCCTCACCTCTGTTAAGAGCCAGCACTCTGTGTCCGAGGATCTTGTTTACAGGCTCCTCGAAGTTGTAGTACATCTCGTATACGCTCTCTGCCTTCTCATCCTTGGCAGTAGATGTAACAAAGCCCTGATCCCAGGTCTCTTCTCTTATATATTTACGGAAGTCTGCATTATCTGAGATTTCTTCTGCAATGATATCCATAGCTCCCTGAATTGCTTCCTGAATATTCTTAACCTCTTTTTCAGGATCAACGTAAGGTGTTGCCTCTTCCACAAGGCTCTTTGTTGTCTCCTGAGCGCGGATAATATCTGCAAGACCGTCAAGTCCCTTCTCCTTAGCTACGGAAGCTCTGGTCTTTCTCTTAGGTCTGTAAGGTCTGTATAAATCGTCAACTGCAACCATTGTCTCAGCCGCGATGATCTTGGCCTTGAGTTCGTCTGTAAGTTTCCCCTGCTCTTCAATGCTGGAAATAACCTGTTCCTTCTTCTCCTCAAGTCCTCTCAAATATGTAAGTCTCTCACCAAGGTTACGAAGCTGCTCATCGTTAAGTGAACCTGTCACTTCCTTACGATATCTGGAAATGAAAGGGATTGTGTTACCCTCATCGATCAGCTTAACAGCTGCCTCAACCTGCCATTTTTCAACGTTTAATTCTTCTTTGATCTTCTGAATAATATCCATACTTTGTAGCCTTCTCCTTAAAAACAAGAAAATGCGATGCCCCGCCAAATCAAGCAGAGCACCGCTATTATTTTACCAAAAAATCCGCTTAGTGGGCAACGGAATATTGTTTACGCAGCCGCCTGTCTCTCCTTAAGTCTTGCAGGTCTTACCCACTTGAAATAGAAGTAGATCAGTTCCACAACGCAGCAGCTCATCCAGCCCACAGGATAGCCAAAGCCTACCCACTTTGCAGTGTTTGAGATGTAGTGAGTCAGGATGAAAAGATAGATCTGTCTGACCACTACGAAGTTGGCGATCATGATAAACATGGGGCCCTGGGAATCTCCTCTGCCCCTTAGTGATCCTGCCAAAGTGTGGTTTACGCAGTTTGCCACAAGGAAAAATGTATTGGTCCTGATAAACAAAACACCATACTCAATAACCGACGGATCCTGTGAAAAGAGCCTGATAGAAAGCTCTGCAAAGATATAGAGCGCAATAGCAATGACAAAAGTGATAAAGGTACTCATGGAAATTGCTGTGACGGTTCCGCGGTTTGCCCTCTTTTCCTTGCCTGCTCCGACATTCTGACTGACAAAGGTAGTTGCAGCCATGGCCATACTGGACATAGGCAGCATTATGAACATATCAAGCTTGTTGTAGCTACTCCAACCCGCCATGCAACTGGATCCAAAGGAGTTTATATAGGACTGAACGAATACATTTGAAAAAGCTGTGATAACGGACTGGATTCCTGTGGGAAGTCCAACCACAAATATTCTCCTTAAAATCTCAGTATCTATCCTAAGGTCACTAAAGCTGAGCTTATAGATGTCCTCTGTCTTGGTAAGGAGCACCAGAATGAGAATCGCTGATATAAACTGGGAAATAATGGTTGCATAGGCAACTCCGGAGATTCCCATCTTAAGGCCAAGGACAAAAGTAAGGTCTAAGATGATGTTCATGATACTGGTCAGAACAAGGAACATCAGAGGCCTCGTAGTATCGCCCACAGCCCTCAGTATGCCGCTTCCCATGTTGTAAATCAGAAGGCCTGAAAATCCAATGAAATATATAGTCAGGTAAGTTGTTGCATCATCCATAACGTCATCGGGAGTCGCCATGAATCTCAGCATAGGATTAACTCCCATAACTCCGATGATTGTGAAAACCACACAGAACACAAAGGTCACAGCCATTGTGGTCTCGATGGCGTCGTGGAGCCTTTTTATATCTTTTCCGCCAAAGAAATTGGAGATAAGAACTCCCGCGCCTATGGAAAATCCATTAAAGAAAAACACCAGCATATTCACGATCATAGTGGTGGAGCCGATGGCTGCAAGAGCCTCTTTTCCTACGAAATTACCTACCACGATGGAATCTACTGTGTTATAAAGCATCTGGAAAATGTTACCCAGCATAAGGGGCAGCGAAAAAAGCAGTATCTGCTTTACGATCGAGCCTTCTGTCATGTCTTTTGTTGTAGTTTTTGCGCCAATCTGTGCCATAATGAAACCCCATCTATCTTTTTTCTATTTAAAAGCATAGCACAAAAGTCCACTTAAAAAGTACTCATTTTCTGACATTTGATTGTCACTTTTTTACCAAATTTTAATACACATTGGGCTGCATTTGAGTTAGAATTATTGTGAAGAATTATATTAATAAGGAGGCTTGCAGCCAGCTGCAATTTGGATATGACTGAAAGTTTTGAATACAACCAGACTCACAATCCACTAAATCCGCGGGTTGTACTTGCAACAACCGCATCAACCATTGGTCTGGTATCCATTGCACTGATCGTCAGCATATATCTGGCAATTATCCTCGGCGGAATCGCCATAGTTCTGGCAGTTCTCTCAAGAGGCGAGGACGGGAAGTTCCTTCCCCAGGCAAAAAAAGCCATCGGATTTGGATCAGTTGCAATAGTTATAAGCTATATTTTACTTGTGAACTCCGCCATCAGTTATTTTACTGACCCTGAACTTAGAAAATCCGTAAATAAATTTTCCGAATCCATCTCCGGCGAGAGTTTCGATGACACCTTGAATGAACTTGGGGAGAGTTTAGGTATATCTTTCAAGTAAAGATGTGTTGTCTATCAGCAAGGGGAGCTGTGAAAGGAAGGGCTTATGAGTGGTATAAATGGCATAGGCTTTAACGCTTCATATACATCCGGTATGTTTGGTCCTGCTTTTGCAAACGGATCAGCTACATCTGCCGCTACTTCAGGGGAATCCGCAGGAAAGGTACTGCTCAATCCCGGACAATCCGTTGAGAAGAAGCCCGGTATGCGCTCATCACCGGCTGAGTGCGAGACCTGCAAAAACAGAAAGTATCAGGACGGATCAAATGAGAACGTATCATTTAAATCCGCTCAGCATATATCTCCGGAAGCTGCTGCTTCCAGAGTAAGAGGCCATGAGCAGGAGCATGTGGCTAATGCTTACAAAAAGGCAGCTCAGGAAAACGGCAAGGTAATAAATGCCTCCGTTAAAATCGAAACATCCGTATGTCCCGAATGCGGAAGGACATACGTCTCCGGTGGTCTTACCACCACACAAATTATGTATAAAAACGAAGATAATCCATACTCAAAATCGCAGAAGTCTGCAGACGCTGCCAGCGGCCTCATTGGCGCCAATATTGATTATGCAGTTTGATGCGGTGGGTTATCTTTTGAAAGGAAGTCATGAGAGAACCCAAAAACACAAAACTACTTAAGGCTACAGCTAGAGAAAGGCTTCTTGGCCGCATGGGCACTTTGCTTGCGGCTACTGTTTTGTACCAGATTATCCAGTTTTTCATAACAGAATTTGTTTCTGCGATCGTATCACCTACCAACACTATTACTTTGGTGATATATTTCGTATCTGCATTTCTCTTGGAATTATTCTTTGGAGTATTCGTTTCAGGATTTGCATATCTTTATCTGAATGTTATTTATGCACAGTCAATTTCAGTGGCTGATATTTTTTATGGTTTCAGGCAGAATTCTGATAAGGCTCTGATTATCCAGATTCCCTTTGCAATTGCATCTACGCTCCTCTCTGTTGCTCTCTCTGTGGGTTATTACCTCATGAGAATCAAGGCCCCCGGTGAGCAGATTTCCTTTGCAGTTGCTTTTGCAGTTCTTGGATTTATTCTTTTGATCTATTTAAAGCTGAATTTCGCTATGTCGTTTTTCCTTCTTCACGATTTTCCGGAGAGATCAGCTTTTGACCTTTTAAAGACCAGCGAAAAAGTCATGAGAGGCTACAGATTTAGATTGTTCAAGCTTTATTTAAGCTATATTCCACTGTTTCTTTTGGGAATTATCACATTCTTTGTTCCTTTATTATGGATAAAAGTATACAAAGAGACTGCCTTTGCAGCTTTCTATCAGGACCGCATGGCTATAGCAGCCACAGCAAAAAATAACTAAGAAAGAAGATTTCTATGGATTTAATTGATGCTATTAAAGCAATCGACAAGTCACACGAAGACGACGTCCTTCACAGACTTACCACTGTCTGGGGCGACAATCTGGATAAGGACAATATCCTTAAGGAGTATCCCCGTCCGCAGTTTGAGAGGGACAGTTATATCAACTTAAACGGCGAGTGGGATTATACATTTTCTAATTCTGATGTAATCCCCGCAAAAAGCACAGGAAAGATACTCGTTCCTTTTTCACCTGAGTGTATTCTCTCAGGCGTTGAGAGGCAACTTAAGCCCGGAGAATATCTGTGGTACAAGACCATCCTTCCTAAGTTTTCATATGATGATAATTCAAGAGTGCTCCTGCACTTTGGTGCTGTTGATCAGAGAGCTCACATATTTGTTAATGATAAAAATGTAGGAAGTCACAGCGGCGGATATCTGCCATTTACATTGGATATTACTGATGCCCTGCTTCCCGGTGGTTCTGAAAACAAGCTCATCGTCATGGTTCAGGACGATAGCGACTCATCCTATCACAGTAGGGGCAAGCAGACTTTAAAGCGCGGCGGCATGTATTACACCGCACAGAGTGGAATATGGCAGACTGTATGGCTTGAAGTTGTGCCAAAGACTCATATCACAGCCTATCGGATCCTTCCTGACAGGGATTTAAATCATGTGCACATAACTATCTGCACTAACGGAGCCTGCGATGTCTCAGTCAGAGTCCTTGATGAGGACGGCGCTGTAACAATCGCTGAGACAGAGGGTACGACTACTCCCGATAAAAAGGGAAGATACTCACCTGACATTTCTCAGAAGGGAACTTCGACAGACACCTACACCTGTAGCATTTCTATTCCCAAGCCCAAGCTTTGGACACCGGAAAATCCTTACCTGTACAAGCTTGAATTTCAGGCAGGAAAAGATAAGGTTCGCTCCTATTTTGCTATGCGTTCCTTTACAAAAAAGAAAGATCCAAAGGGAAATCCTGTATTTTTCCTTAATAATAAGCCATATTTCTTAAACGGCGTGCTGGATCAGGGATACTGGCCGGATGGTCTCTATACTGCACCCAGCGATGAGGCTCTTATTTTCGATATCACAGAGATGAAGAAAATGGGCTTTAACATGCTGAGAAAACATATTAAGATCGAGGCTGCCAGATGGTATTACCACTGCGACCGCCTTGGAATGGTTGTATGGCAGGACATGGTAAGCGGCGGTTCATCCTACGCAAAGCCTGTTGTAAGCTACCTTCCTACTTTGTTCCCTAACGTATTTGGAAGGATGCCTGATGGTCCCATGAACTACCGCATGTTCTCAAGGCAGTCAGCTACAGGCCGAAAAGAGTGGATCCATGAGATGAAGGAAACCATTCAGGCTCTTATCAATGTTCCAAGCATTGCAGTATGGGTTCTTTTCAACGAAGGATGGGGACAGTTCAACGCTTCTGCAGCAACCATAATTGCCAGGGACTTTAATGATAACAGACTGATAGATCAGGCGAGTGGCTGGTTTGATGAAAATGGCGGCGACTTTAGGAGTGTTCATAATTATTTCAGGACCCTTGAGGTAAAAAAAGATAAGTATGACCGAGCCTTTGTAATCTCTGAATATGGCGGATATGCCTGCTATATCAAGGGTCACTCCAGCGTAGACAGAATCTACGGTTATAAAAAGTATGATACACCGCAGCTACTTACAGGCGCATATAAAAACCTTATGAATAAGACAATCGCAGGACTTAAAAATAAGGGACTTGCGGGAGCCGTATACACCCAGCTTAGCGACGTTGAAGAAGAGGTAAACGGAATCCTCACCTATGACAGAAGAATCAACAAGCTTAGCTCCCTTAAGAAGTAGTCCCGGAGAAACATTCTATGAAAATGCACTTCCTTTCGGTGAAATGATTTCACGTAGGGAAGTGCTTTTTGATTTAAACTTCTTTTTTATGTCTTTCAGATTTAATGCTGTACAGCTCATCATCTGCTTTTTTTATAAGGGCCAGCAGGTCTTCTTTTGAATTCACTACACCAACTGCCATGCCATAACTCACCCTTATTGGGATATCGATTTCCTCAATCCGGGTTTCCATTACCTTCTTTTCCCACTCATCCATTCGCTCTTTAAAGGAATCCTCTGTGAGCTTAGTTGTCAGAATCAGGAATTCATCGCCTCCGTAGCGGAAGCAGTCCTTTTTCCTGAATATCTCAAGGAGCCTTCCGGAAGCCATCTTTATGACCTCATCACCTTTTAAATGTCCATACTTATCATTGAAAGCCTTGAAATAATCTATATCCGACATGGCAACACAGAAAGATGCACCATTCTTGATGGTTATGGAATCAAGCGCAAATCTGTTCATCATACCTGTAAGCTGATCCTCAGAGGACTTAATATAGAAATCCTCAGCCCTCTGCTGAGCTTCATAGGCCGCGATGATAATATCATTTTTCCTGTGATAATTAACGACACATAGCGACAAAATTACTACAAGATATGCAAAAGCATTGATAAATACAAGGTTTTTTGCACCGTCATAAGCGAACATCATGGAACACAGAATAATAAATTCTATGATAAGTAAAACCATGTGATATAAAGGCGTAACCTGAATAAAGGATATAATACCGATAGTTGCTATGAACAATACGATAATCTGCCTGCCCGCCCTATAATTGTTAAATGAGGTGTACATGCAAAAAATGGATATAATCAGAATAAAGAACATGACAATAGCAACGGACAGCTTGTGCCCATGTATCTTGCCACGTATAAAAAGTTCCGCCAAAGCTGCCATTATAAGGCTCGAAACTATGACAATAATGGTAAATATGGTGGTCAGATTGATATAGAAATTGTCATGATAGATAACATAATATCTGGCCAGAACAAAGCTCTCAATAAGAAAAGTAAAAAAACTCATAGTCTTAATACTGGACATGTTGCCCAGATCTACTATGTCATTTATTTCTTTCTTATTCCTTGGCAAGAGTAATTTCCATAGTCTGTTAAATAATTCCATAGAATCCTCGCATATTTCCGCCAAAAACTAAAAAGTTCACTAATATTATATACTCTTTTTTAATTAAATCAGTATTCTACTGTCTTGAACTTTTCCCAGAGATAAACGCCATTTTCTATGCGACTCTTATAGGTGTTTATCATACTCTTTCGAAGAGGCTCTGCCACATCCGTAAGATCAAACATCCTTGGAACTCTGAGAGTGATAATGTTGATATCCTGAGCAATTCTTCTGGCAATGCCTTCATCCTGCATTGGAATCATTCCAAAGAAGGTTGAACCGTAGGTCTTGCTGCTAAGGCAGGACGTAATATAAGTAAGAGACAGATCGTCAAGCTCTTCCAGCATATCGCTGCTAAGCTCCTGCTTAATTCCGTCTTTATCGCAAAGACCAAGAACTTCCAGATATCCTACGATGCGTTTTCTCTTAAGCCTGGGGAAAGGGAAGCCTGAGCTTCCGTCCTCACTTAGTAGCATCATAAGTGACCGCAGAAACTTATCGGCGTACTCGTCGCCGTTTTTCTCGTATCTGCGGTCAAACATATGCATACGGTCTTTATATTTTTCCAAAAGAACATCAAGTTTCATATATTAAATATCTCTTTATGCAGTGATAAATGTACCTGCCTTACCCTTAAGAGCATCTGAAACCTCAGACAGAGAGGTAATAAGTACGCTACCTGCGGGGTTAGACTTAAGGAAAGAAATAGCTGCCTCAATCTTGGGAAGCATGTTGGTCTCTCCAAAGTGACCTTCTCTGATGTACTGCTCTGCAGCTTCAACATTCATTCTCTCGATAGGAGCCTGAGTGTCTTTACCAAAGTCTGTGTAAACATAAGGAACGGAAGTTAAGATGATAAGTCTGTCTACCTTGAGGTCTGATGCGAGTTTTCCTGCTATAGCATCCTTCTCGATAACTGCTGAAGCACCCTTTAGGACATGTCCCTGCTGGATAACCGGGATTCCGCCGCCGCCACAGGCGATAACGATCTGACCTGCATCGGAGAGAGTCTTAATAGTCTCAAGCTCAACGATCTCAATGGGAGAAGGAGCTGCAACTATACGAAGATAGCCTTTTCCGGGAACTTCCTTAACGAAATTTCCTTTCTTGATCTCATTATCGGCATCTTCCTTGGACATGTAGCGGCCGATTACCTTGGTGGGTGCGTAGAAAGCCTCATCATAGGGGTCAACCACAACCTGTGTAAGTATTGTACTAACGGGAGTTGAAATACCTCTGCTGGTAAGCTCGCTCTTTAATGAGTTCTGGATATCGTAACCAACATAACCCTGACTCATGGCGCTACATACGCTCATAGGAGCAGGTGTGTAGTCGATATAGATTCTTCTAAGCTCGGTCATAGCCTTGTGGATCATGCTGACCTGAGGACCGTTACTGTGTGTGATATTAAGCTGATATCCGGACTGTGCGATATCTGCTAAAGCAACGGCTGTCTTCTGAACAGCTTCCTTCTGCTCTGACGTTGTATATCCAAGTGCTTCGTGTCCCAGGGACACAACGGCCTTTTTAGTTTCCATAGTAATAATCCTCCCACGATCCTAGTATATTTTGAAAAAGATATGTTCATTATAACACGGGGATTTACTGAACTAAATAAATTAAAAAAAATAATTGACATCAGATAAAAACGGATATAAACTTAATCCATACAAAACCTACTGATAAGGTAGGAAATGGAGGAGGCAGAAAAAATGGCAAATATTAAAAAAACGGCAACAGAACTTATTGGTCACACACCTCTCCTTGAGGTTTCTAACTATTCTAAAAAGGAAAATGTGACTGACGCTCGCATCCTTGTAAAGCTTGAGTTATTCAATCCTGCAGGAAGCGTTAAGGACAGAGTTGCTCTTTCCATGATTGAAGATGCAGAAGCAAGGGGAGTTATCAAGGAAGGCGCAACAATCATCGAGCCCACATCCGGAAATACCGGTATCGGTCTTGCAAGTGTTGCAGCAGCAAAGGGTTACAAGGTTATCCTTACTCTT
Organism: Butyrivibrio sp.; assembly: GCA_024690485.1. GTDB lineage: Bacteria > Bacillota > Clostridia > Lachnospirales > Lachnospiraceae > Butyrivibrio. The sequence continues at coordinate 16,447 of JAILPB010000066.1, forward strand.
CCCGACACAATGAGCGTTGAGAGAAGAACACTTCTTAAGGCATACGGCGCTGAGCTTGTTTTAACAGAAGGTGCTAAGGGAATGAAGGGTGCTATCGCAAAGGCTGAAGAGATCCAGCAGAACACACCCGGTTCAGTAATCCTTGGTCAGTTTGTAAATCCTGCAAACTCTAAGGCACACAGAGAGACAACAGGTCCCGAAATCTGGGAAGATACAGACGGAAAAGTTGATATCTTCGTAGCAGGTGTTGGTACCGGTGGTACAGTTACAGGTGTTGGCGAGTACTTAAAGTCTAAGAACCCTGATGTTAAGGTTGTAGCTGTAGAGCCTAAGGATTCACCCGTACTTTCAGGCGGAAATCCCGGACCTCACAAGCTTCAGGGAATCGGAGCAGGATTTGTTCCGGATGTTCTCAACACAGAAGTTTACGACGAGGTATTTACTGTAGCTAACGAAGATGCCTTCAGAGTAGGCGCTGAGATTGCTAAGACAGAGGGAGTTCTCGTGGGAATCACATCAGGTGCAGCTCTCTACGCAGCAACTGAGCTTGCTAAGAGACCTGAGAATGCAGGTAAGACAATCGTAGCTCTCCTTCCCGATTCAGGAGACAGATACCTTTCTACTGCATTATTCCAGTAATTATTCATATATTTTTTAAAGAAAAAAATCGTAAATCTCCTACTACATAGTAAAAGCGTGGTGGTCAAAAACCATCACGCTTTTGTGTTATATATGTCGTATATATTTACTCTTCTGCTGCTTTTGTGGGGATTGCTTTTGGCATTTCCTCACGTCTTATCTCGATCCTTGGGCCGCCGTTTCCGCGGATATAGTCTCCGGTTATTGTAACTCTTCCAATATTTTCATCCTTGGGGATCTCATACATAATATCCAACATGAATTCCTCGATGATTGCCCTCAGGGCTCTTGCTCCGGTATCCTTCTCCAGGGCCTTTTCAGCGATGGCTTCAAGAGCATCGTCGTCAAATTCAAGATCCACTTCGTCAAGTGCAAGTAGCTTCTGGTACTGCTTAAGGATTGCATTCTTAGGCTCCTTAAGGATCTGGACAAGCATCTCCTTGGATAGTCCCTTAAGCGCACAGATAATAGGAAGTCTTCCCAAAAACTCAGGGATCATGCCGAATTTCTTAAGATCATCAACTGTTACCTTAGTAATAAGGTCAGGGTCTGAATCCCACTTATCCTTAAGGTCTGCATCAAAACCAATGGATGTCTGCTTATTTAGTCTCTGCTTTATGATCTCCACCATATCGGGGAATGCGCCTCCGCAGATAAAGAGGATATTTCTGGTATTAACTGTAGCAAGGGGAACCATAGCATTTTTGCTGCTTGCTCCCACGGGAACTTCAACGTCTGCACCCTCAAGGAGTTTCAGCATTCCCTGCTGAACAGACTCACCGCTTACGTCGCGGGAGGTTGTGTTCTTTTTCTTGGCTATCTTATCTATCTCATCAATGAAAATAATTCCCTGCTGTGCTCTCTCAATATCGTTGTCAGCTGCTGCAAGTAGCTTACTTACTACGCTCTCAATATCATCACCGATATAACCTGCCTCTGTAAGAGATGTGGCATCGGTTATGGCAAGGGGCACATCAAGAAGTCTTGCAAGGGTTTTTACAAGATATGTCTTACCACTACCTGTGGGACCAAGCATTAGAATATTGGACTTCTCGATCTCGATATCGTCCATAGTTCCTGTCTTTACACGCTTGTAGTGATTGTAAACCGCAACGGATATTATCTTTTTTGCCTGCTCCTGTCCGATGATATAGTCATCCAGCTTCTCCTTTATCTTGTGAGGAGCCGGAATGTTATCAATGTTGAACTCAGGCTTTATCTTGGTTTCTTCCTTTTTCTTCTTTATCTTCTGAGAATTGGGAATTCCATCGTTACCTGAAAATCCGGACATATCAACAAAGCCAATATTTGGCATACCGCTGTTTTTATTAAGTTCGTTCATCAGAGTAGGATTGTTCAAAAGATTCTGATAATCAAACTGGCTGACAGTGTCCATAGTCTTATGCATGCAATCATCGCACACACAGATACCGTTAGGTAAATGGAACATCTTGCCAGCCTTACTTTCAGGACGTCTGCACATGAAGCAGACGTCCTCATATTCATTTTCTTTTTTTACATCATCTCTGTTATCGATATTATCACTCATACAATATTAGTTTCCGAAGTCAAAACCAAATCCGAAGTCATCGGGCAGAGTGTTTCCATCAGGGTTCATCTCCTGAGAGCCATCCTCTTCCCTGGGAAGCGCATCACTATTTGGCTGTCCATCGTACTTGTCACCTTCCGTATTATTAGAATCGCCTAATGTGGAAGAGTCACCAAGAGTGATCTGGATTTCCTGCTCAGCATAGCCGCCTTCAGCCTGTCTCATGATCTTAACATTTACAGTTGAGCCTTTTGCATAGTACTCAAGACGGTTCTTAAGATCTTCCATGGATGAGATCTCATAGCCTTCAAATTCTACTATGATATCGCCTTCCTTAAGGCCTGCTGCCTCTGCGCCGCCACCTGATGTAACGTTTGCGATGTAAACACCCTGAGGGATTCCATACATCTGTGAAACATCTGATGTTACGCTAACACCTGAAATACCAAGATATCCTTTTTCTTCGTCTGAAACCTTAACCTTGGTTTCTTCCTGCATAAGCTTTTCAATTATGGGCTTTGCTATTGAAATAGGAATCGCATATCCCATACCTTCAACTGTTGATCCACCGATCTTGTTGGAGTTGATACCTATAACCTGACCTTTGATGTTAAGAAGAGCACCGCCTGAGTTACCGGGGTTGATCTCTGCATTGGTCTGAATGAATGTACCTGTTGAGTCACTATCAACTTCAATTGTACGGTTTACTGCGCTTATAACACCTGTAGTAACTGACTGACCATAGCCAAGTGCATTACCTATAGCAATAGCAGGTTCGCCTAATACAAGTGTATCTGAATCTCCTAAAGTTGCAATAGCAATTGCTGATTTTGTGCCAGGCTCAAGGTCTGCGAGCTGAACTGCGATTACAGCAAGGTCCATCTCTGAATTTGTACCCTTAACCTCTGCTCCTGCCTTACTTTCATCTGCAAACTGTACTTCAAGAGTATCTGCTCCTTCAATAACATGGTGGTTAGTAGCAATAAGAAGCTCTGTCTCATTTGATCCAACAATAATTCCTGAGCCTGATGCTGTAAGCTGTTCTGAATACTGCTGTCCAAAGAATGAAGCAGACTGAGTGTAGTTATTGTTAATAGAAACCATTGCGGGCATTGCTGCTGCAACTACTTTTGTCACATCTGTTACGACTGCTTCTGAAGGATCAACTACCTGAGTCTGTGAGATACCTGCTTCATCATTTGAAAAATCTTCTGTCTGAGCCTGTGCTGCATCACCGTCATCAGTTATTTCTGCTGTTGTCTCCTCATCTTCTGCGCTGTCAAGGTCTCCATCATCTTCATCAGCTTCCTGAATATCTTCTGTTCTGTCTCCGCTTGAAGCTACCATATTGGTGTTATTAAGGATTCTTGTGAAGCTGTAATAAGCACCGCCAAGACCAAGTGAGATTACAAGTATAATTGCTACAGCGATCGCTGCCTTCTTACCTGCGCTTGTCTTCTTGGGTACGTTGTTCATTCCGGGGCCAACAGGCTGTTGGTAGTTACCATACTGATATGTGCCATATCCGCCGGGATTTGAGCCTGCGTAGTTGCCCTGATTATTATATCCAGCGTAATTATTGTTGTAGTTTGAGTAATTGCCGCTGTTGTTATAGCTGGTATAATTTCCGCTTTCGTAAGTATTATTTTGGTGCTCGTTCGTTGTTTGATTGGTTAATTCGTCATTCTCGTTCTCATACATTGAACATTACCTCTTTTCCTATGAGATTTACTTTGTTTATGGTACCTAGTATAGTTTGGTTTTGTGACGAAATTGTGATAAAAGTATTATAAAAATATTTCTCTAAACTAAATTGAGCCTTAATTGATTTTAGCTAAAATCAATCCTCTTCAATGACCTGAATCTCCATGTAATCAAAGGGGATTTCTTCTATAAAAGCATCCTGGGTAAACCTGCATTTATTATGTACCTGAAAATCGTGAACGGTGGATTTAAGCCAGATGGGTTTTCCAAGATCCAGCTCGTAGCATCCTTTTTCAATTGCATTCATAACCTTGTGGGTTCTGGTATCTGCAGTATCATCCTCAACAACCATGTCTTTAATAAGGTGGTTATCTGAGATAAGGCGTATCCAAAGTCTAAACATAGTGCTCCTTTTGCTGAAAAAAGCGGCCCTTTCGGACCGCTTTAGTATTAGTTATATCAATCCTCGTAACCGTTAGGATTCTGGCTCTGCCATCTCCAGGAATCTTCGCACATCTCGCGAATTCCGTAGGCTGCCTTCCATCCAAGCTCTTTCTCTGCTTTATCAGCACTTGAGTAGCATGTTGCGATATCACCTGCTCTTCTGGGCTGGATCTCATAAGGGATCTTGATGCCGTTTGCTTCTTCGAAGTTTTTAACGATATCAAGAACACTGTAACCAACGCCTGTTCCTAAGTTGTAGATTGAAAGACCGCTACCGGGCTCAAGCTTCTTAAGAGCCTTAACGTGGCCGTTTGCAAGGTCCACAACGTGAATATAATCTCTTACGCCTGTGCCGTCATGTGTATCGTAGTCGTTACCGAATACGTTGAGCTTAGGAAGTCTTCCTACAGCGACCTGTGTGATATAAGGCATAAGGTTGTTAGGAATTCCGTTGGGGTTCTCGCCGATTGTTCCACTCTTGTGTGCTCCGATAGGATTGAAGTAACGAAGAAGTACTACGTTCCATTCCTTATCTGCAAACTGAATGTCTGTAAGAACCTGCTCAAGCATGGACTTTGTCCATCCGTAAGGGTTTGTGCACTGTCCCTTAGGGCACTCCTCTGTGATCGGGATAAATGCAGGATTACCGTAAACAGTTGCTGAAGATGAGAAAATGATGTTCTTGCAGTTATGCTTTCTCATTACATCAACAAGTGTGAGGGTTCCTGTGATGTTGTTATCATAGTATTCCCAAGGCTTCTCAACAGATTCGCCTACAGCCTTAAGTCCTGCAAAGTGGATAACTGAATCGATCTTTTCCTTAGTAAAAATCTCTTCAAGTTCCTGTCTATTACGGATATCAGCCTTGTAGAAAGGCACTTTTTTACCTGTTATAGCTTCTACTCTTGCAAGTACTTTTTCATTTGCATTTGAGAGGTTATCCATTACAACAACGTCATAACCTGCATTCTGAAGTTCTACTACTGTGTGGCTTCCGATGTAGCCTGCGCCACCTGTTACTAATATAGCCATTCTAATACCTCCCGCTAAAACTTTTATGTCGTTATATCAGAGTTCGATACCGTTCTTCTTGCAAAGCTCTCTTGCTGACTCTACTGAATCAACTCCTGTCTTGTTCTTGATAGGAGCAAACTCATACTCACGAACAACTTCGTAAGGAAGGCAGCTGTCAAGCTCGTGGATCATATCAAGTACGAGCTGCTCAAACTTGCATCCGTTAGGCTTCTCAGGCTTGATAAGTTCGCCGTTTTCATTCATATAAGGAATCTTCTTCTCAACAACGTGGAGAGGAAGCTCGTTCTTGGCAATTCTCTCAAGAGCAGGCTCATTGAAGAGGTAGTTAAGGATAACACCGTAGTTGTATGCAGGATCTCCTGCCTCATCCTTAGCATCCATCATCTCCTGAGTAAGCTCATAGTACTCAACGATTGAAGGCTTTCCATCCTCAAGGCACATAACACCAACGCCTTCGTTAGGAGCGTTCTTCTTAACAACCTTTGCTCCAACCTCAGCGCCCTTAGCTATAGTAGCACCTACAAAGCAGGGATCGCAGATTCTCTGAAGTACGTTATCAACTGCGAAGATGTTGATCCACTCGATGCCCTCAGCGTGAAGAGTCTCATCAAGACCTGCCTTTAACATAGAAGAAAACCATCCTGCATTTCCGTTAGGAGATGTTGAGATACGGCCCTTCTCTTCCATATAAACCTTACCTTCGTAATCTGATGCGGGAGCCATGTCCTGCTTGAAGAAGGTAACCTTGTCAGCCTTGTAACCAAAGAAGTTCTTCTCTGTAAGGAACTTAACTGTCTTCTCGTGGTTCTTCTCACTTGTCATGATGAAGAGGTGAATCCATGAACCTGTAGCATTAACTACGTCCATGAGGTTCTCAATAATTCTCTGGAAAATGAATACTTCCTTGGTAAGACCGATGTTGTACATTCCCTTAGGATCGTCTGAACCAAGTCTTGTTCCCATACCACCTGCAAGGAGGCAGGCAGCTACTTTACCCTGCTTAATTGCTTCTGTACCGATCTTGGTATACTCTTCCTTGTTAGCCTCGATCTCGGGAAGCTGCATGCAGGCAAGGGGCTCAAACACGCCTCTCTCAGAACCCTTACCAAGGTTCTTAGCATTCTTAAGCACGTCAAAATCTGTCTCGTCTATCTGCTGCAGGAGTGCCTTCTGCTCAGCTTCAGAAAGCTCCTCATAATATTTCAGGACGTGTGTCTGTCCAAATTTCTCAAGTTTACTTTTTGCTTCTTCCAATGTCATATCTTTTTCTCCTTCTTGCCTATGGATCCCCCAATCCAAGGCTCCTTTTTGTGTATGAATCGATTATCGACTCGCCCACCTTTAAAACCTATTATATGATATCTCACACATATGACAAAAACAAGAGAAAAACAGACCGCTTCGTGTATTCGGAAACGGTCTGTTCTAATTTAGTTTACATGTTTTATTAGAAAAATGCGCTATTATCTTGTTTTAACAACCTTGATGCTCTTTGTTTTACTCCAGCCTGAGTAAACTTTTCCGGAGACTGTTTTTCTATATGCCCTTACATGTACATAGTACTTTTTTCCGGGAGTGAGCTTTTTAATTTCTTTTGAAGTCTTTTTCTTGTTTACGGATACCTTTTTGGTATTGACCTTAAAATCCTTATCTGTGCTGTATTGGATTTCAAATCCGTTTATGGTTTTAAGGGCTTTTTTATTCCATTTCTTCCAGCTTGCAGTGATGGTTTTGTCACCCTTTTCAGGTTTTTTTATAGAAGGAACTTTCATTGAATAATCGATGACTTCGCCGTTTACCACGATTCCTGCCGCGTTTACCTGAGCAGGTGTATAAGCTCCCCCTCCTGCTGCCGGATTTTGCTGGGGTGCTAAGTCAGGGAGCATAAAGATTACTGTGCTGTAGAAGCTACCTGTTGATCCACTTGCAAGGTACTGTCCTGCTTCTGAAGCGCTGCAGTAGATTTCAACTGTTCCCCCCACGTCGCAAGTATTGAACCTTGTGAAATTGCCTGTTGTTACGCCGTTCGATGTGCTGTATTCAAGGGCAACATCGTATTTTCCGCTTTTATTGATGTCCAGAATATATTTTCCACCTGAGGAAGCTACGTTTATTCTCTTTAGCTCTTTGTTTGCAGATATATTGGTGTAAACAGGGTCAAAATCATCAGCTGATATGCTGTTATTTCCCTGGTTTAAGTCCACAAAATATGTGCCGGCGTCCGTAGGTTCATCTATGAATTGAATATAGGGAGACCAGAAATTGCTGGTATAAGATCCTTTTACGCAGCTTATTAACACTCTGACCTCAGATGCACTTTGCATGGGATAGGTTGAATAGTTGTTTGCAGAAGTTAAAGTACCTTTTCCAATGGCTTTTCCTCCGGCATAGTATTCGCAAAAGAAGCTGGTCTCACTCATGAGATGTCCGTTGAATTCAGCAGAAATCTCGCCCTTGAGCTTATTGATATCAATAGCTACAGGGCTTCCCTTTACGAGCTTTCCATCCTTCAGGCGAAGGACGTAGTCCAGTACCTTAGTATAGTTATTATAGGTTGTGGTGCCTGCTGCCCCTACCTGGCCGCCCGGAATATACAGACTTCCGATTATCAGCAGAAGTGCCAGTGCTATGGTGCCAATTGATCTTGCCGGATTATTACGTATTCTCATGTTTCCCCCTTGTGTCCACCGCTTCTTTTTCATTCCAGTTATAAAGATAAAGTTTTGCGCACAAAACCCTCATATATATAATCGGCAGATTTTGGGGTTTTCATCATATCAGTTTACGATATTTCTTACTTCACCTTTTTCAAAAGCCTTGATGTTAAGGCACACTTCGTGAACGCAGCGCTCTCTTGCTTCAACGCTTGCCCAAGCCATGTGAGGTGTGATGAAAAGCTTCTTGCTGTCCTGAAGTTCAAGAAGAGGATTTTCCTTAGCCATAGGCTCAACTGATAAAACGTCGAGGCCTGCGCCTGCAATCTCTTCTTCCTTAAGTGCTTCGTAGAGATCCTGCTCATTTACCACAGGGCCTCTGGCTACATTTATAAGATAAGCAGAATCCTTCATCTTATAGAAAGCTTCCTTATTGATGAGGTTTCTGGTCTTATCTGTCAGAGGACAGTGGAGAGATAAGATATCACTTCTCTCAAGAAGCTCATCAAAGGAAACAAGCTCATATTCATAATCAAGAGCAGTGTTCTTGGTTCTGCCGGATGCAGGATAGAAGATTACCTTTGCTCCAAATGCTGTGGCAATCTGGGCTACCTTTCTTCCGATATTTCCCATACCGATGATGCCCCAGGTCATACCGTCTATCTCATGATAAGGAATATCAAGCTTGGTGAAAACCTCCTGTGCTGCATATTCACCGTCTTTTACAAAGTGATCATAGTCGTGAAGGCTCTCCATAAGATAAAAGAGAAGAGCGAAAGTATGCTGAGCAACTGACATTGTGGAATATCCTGCCACATTTGCTACCTTTATTCCTCTTTTCGCACACTCGTTTATATCAACGTTATCAAAACCTGTTGCAAACTCGCAGATAAGCTTTAAGTCAGGAGCATTGTCCAACAGTTCCTTTGTGATCCTGGACTTGTTAATACACAAAATCTCTACTCCATCCATACGCTCCTTGGCATTAGCCTCTGTAACTTTATCCTTATAAAAAGTCACATCTCCGATCTGAGAAAGCTCAGTATAATCAATGTCATTTCCGACACTATCTATTTCAGCAGCTACGATTTTCATTTGAAACACTCTCCTTATACACAAATTTTCATAGAATCGATTAGATTATATTTCATGCAATTGATTTTTGCAAAGTCATGAACATGGCTAAATTTAAAGCCGCATCCATTTGCGGATGCGGCCCTGGTTTATTTCTTTATAATCGTTACTTTCTTAGTTTTACTCCAGTCGGAATATAGTTTTCCTGAATTGAGATTCTTGATGCTGCGTATGCGGATATAGTACTTTTTGCCCGGAATAAGCCTCTTTATGGTTTGGGATTTCTTTTTCTTTGAGACATTTATTGCTCTGACATTCTTCTTGAAATTCTTGTCAGTGCTGTACTGAATTTCCAGACCACTTATATTTCCCAGCGCCTTTTTATCCAGAGATTTCCACTTGATGGTCATGGACTTATTGCCTCTCTGAATCTTTTTCAATGAAGGCGTTTTCAGAGTATTATCAACGGCTTCCTTCTTTGTTTCCCTGGTGTCGACCTTTTTCCCTGTTTCGGGCGCTTTCTTAGATTCCTCATCCGAAAATTTAAAGCATAGCTTGCCGTAATAGGAGATGGCAGAATCTGCCTCCTTCTTGGAGTCTTCTATGTACTTTTGATATTCGGAAGCTGTGCATTTTATTGTGTAGGAACCGGTCAGATTGCAGGTAGATAGCTTACTATACGTATCTACCATGATGCCTTCATCCTCATCATAGTAGTCTATACGTATGTCGTAGTTGCCATCCTTGTCTAAATCTATGATCTCTCCGCCGGAATCTACATCTTCAAATGCATCTTCAAAATCCAGTGAAATTATTCTCCCCAACTCGCAGTTAATGCATATGTTGTCATATACCAATCTATATTTCTTATAGTTAATGGTATAAACCCCTTTTCTAAGATCTATAACACAAGTTCCCAGATCCTTTATTTCCTCCCCATTACTCTCTGCTTTAGCAGGAATAACATTAAAGAACAGACTTACTACATTACCCATAAATAATGTCAGTACAAGAGCTAGTAAAATGACTTGGTTTAATCTCTTATCTCCATTCATAGTTTACCCCCTGTTCTTGGGATTAATTAAGTTTTTCGGCTCATATTTATATATCGGCAATTTTTGTCCGGAAACTTAGCATTTTTCCCCTCAAAGCCGCATAAAATATGATAAAATTAGTATGCTGCGTCAAAGCAGCAAGAAGGGAACTAGCTCATTCGAGCAAAAGAAAGGGGAAACACGTATGAAAAAAGTAATTGTAAAGAAACTACTAACTATGGCAACGGCATTATGTCTTTCTGTAACATCGGCATATGCTTTTGCACCTGCAGCATCTATCAAGGCTTTGGCTGTAGGGGATTATTCAAATCCCACAACTATCCAGCCAAATTCCGACTATTCCTCATCATGGATTGATATCAAGTTTAGTCATGCTCAATGTTATAAAGTTACTCTTCCTTCAGATGGAAGACTTAGTGTAACTGTCATGGCAAAAAATACAGAGAATCTTCCATTTGCTATCAGTTCTTCTCCAAGCTTAAGTAACTTAGAAGTACTTAAAGGAACTGACGTTGGTAATTACACAAAAGATTCACCGGTATCTGAGACCATCTCTACTGTTCTTTCTGCAGGAACCTATTATATTCCTTTAGAGCACAGACTGGGTCAGGATACAGCTCAATACAAAATTAAGACTGTTTACGAAAGCTTTGGTTTTTCAGATACAGCTGACAGCTTTGATTCACCCAAGACTTTAGCTATTGGCGGAACCTACACAAATGCCATTACAGCAACAGATAAGGAAGACTGGTACAAAGTAACCGTTCCTGAAAATGGTAAATATACTTTCAGATATTCAACAGTTCATAACACTGTTCAGTTCAAACTTAAAAACATTGATCTCAGGGAAGTTTGTGGCAAAGACTGCAGTTTAACCACTCCAAGCAAAACAGAGGATGCTTTCCTTGAAGCAGGAACATATTACCTCCATGTTTATGGCTGGCCTTCAAAGTACTCATTTTCTATGACCAGCTCAACAACAAGCCAGCCTTCCATTTCAAAGGCAAAAGCTGTTAGAAACAGGAAGGTTGATATAACATTCAAAAATGTTCAGGGTGCAGCAGGATATCAGATCAGATATTCAACAGACAAGAACTTCAACAAGAACGTAAAAGTAAAAACTTTTAAGGCTAGCAAGGCAAGAACCGTTGGCGGCAATAAGAAAGTTTACACAATCTCAAAGCTCAAGAAGAACAAGAGATATTACGTACAGATCAGATCCTATGAAGAAAAGAATAATGCAAAATTCTACTCAGGCTGGTCAAAAGCTAAGAAAGTAAAAGTAAAATAATAAAGAAAAAAGCAGGCACCGTGATAATGATCACGATGCCTGTTTTTCAAAGGAACATGAAACTTGGTGTAAATCTAATAGTTTACAGGGAATAATCCTTTACTACATCTTTCATTTGGCCTAATTTACTCTCCATGTCCTCGATGAGCTTAAACTGATTGCGGGCTCTCTCGAGGTTGTGGGTCTCATGAGTTGTCTTGAAGTAGGTATCGCCGATCAGGTAATCCGCCAGGAATCTGATGCCCACTTCGTAGGTCATGAGGATACAGGACATAGGAATAAGCTCCTTCTCCGTATCCGTCATAAACTCTCCCATTTCACTCATAAAGCCCTTGGTGTAGGCTCTGTACATATCCATGGAAAAGTTAACCTTACTTAAATCTGTCTCATCCTCAAGGGCTGTGTTTGCGCCAAATCTGATACTATCTCCAAAATCATATAATAATGATCCCGGCATAATAGTATCAAGATCGATTATGCACACGCTCTCTCCCGTGTCGGGATTCATGAGGATGTTGTTAAGCTTAGTGTCGTTATGGGTAACTCTTAAGGGGATGCTGTCCCCAAGTCTATCCACAATTTCGCTGCAGTACTTTTCTCTTTTAAATGCAAAGTCTATCTCAGCTTTTGCTGCCTCTACCCTTTCAGGGATTCCTTTTTCCACTGATTCTTTTAATGCTGCAAAACGCTTTGTGGTGTCATGGAAGTCCTTTATTACTTCATGAAGCTTTGATGCATCAAAATCAAATAGGAGTTTTTGGAAATGTCCGAAAGCTTTTCCTGCATTTTCAAGTACTGTGGTTGTAGCTGCACTCTGATAAGAGACGGTATTTTCGATGAAGAGATATATCCTGAAGCAGTTACCGTCCTTATCCTCATAGTAAGATCTGCCCTCCCTAGTTCTTACTATAGTGAGTGTATTTGTAAGAGGATCACCGCCCTCAGCGGCAATCCTCTCCTTTAGATAATCCGTTACAAGGCAGATGTTTTCCATGAGCTTTTTCACGTCAAATATCTCTGAATTGATCCTCTGGAGAATATATCTTACAGGAGGCTTAGTTTCCCTTTCAAAATATATTGCATAAGTATCATTTATGTGACCGCACCCAAAAGGCTCTGAGTGTATCAGTTCTCCGTCGATTTCAAATTCCTTAATTATGCTGTTAATATCCAAGCTCATTTTATATATCTCCCAATGCTGTAAACTTAACTATTACTTTGATGCAAGGTACTCATCAAGCTGCTTCTGAACTTCTGCAAGGTACTTATCCATACCGGCATCCTTAAGGTGCTGCTGCATCTGAGGGAATGCTTCGTCATAATCTACATATCCGCAGAGGATAGGCATAATTTCAGTATTGATAAGTTCTCCGATAGCTGTTGCTTCGTTCTTAACGTTAGCATTATCAAAGTGGAAAGCCATTACGTCAGAAGCGATAGCACCATCATCCCAGTGTGTGTAGGAATCGATGAATTCGTCTGTTACATCTGTTGTGAACATCTGGTAGTTAACATTTCTAAACATCCACTCGTAGAAATATCCGCCAAATGCAGGATCCTTAAGGACGATTCTGTCGTTCTCGATTGTGTAGTTCTCGCCTTCTGGTCCGTAGATAGCAAACATGTAGTTATCTTTGCTTGAGTATAACCAGTTAAGGAACTTCATTGAGCCGATAGGATTCTGAGCTGAGTAGGGGATGCAAAGAACCTCACCACCGCAAGCTGTAATGTACTTATCCTGCTCAGGATCAAGGAGATATGACTTAAGTTTTGCTTCAGGTGCATTTGCTCTTACTGAGCTTAAGATCTCATTTTCTTTTCCTACTGAACCCTCTACCCAGAGGTATGTTCCCTGCTGCATTCTGGAATCACGCTCGTTGTAGTTGGTTGTAAGCTCGTCTCTGTAGAGACCCTTCTCATACATACTTCTGTTGAACTGAGCTACCTTCTTGAAGGTCTCTGACTCGAAGTAGCTGTAAGCCTTCTTGGTCTTTTCACCATAAACAACTGAGTCACCTGCTGAGCACCATGTAAGAGGCTCATCCTGGAAATATCTTGTAAGGGGCTTGTAGATAACGTCTGCAGGACCTGACATCTCAGGGTGTGCTTCTGCAACTTTTTCTGCAAATTCTACAAGGTCATCTGCTGTTTTGATATCTGTCATTCCAACGTCATCCATCATGTCCTGTCTTACGCAAACAAGCTGGAACATGCCTGATGAAGGAGCATAAGCTGAAGGAATACCATACTGAACGCCGTCTACAACACCGCCTGAAAGCTGAGTGTCAGGAATTACTTTCTTCATGTCCTGGCCATACTGCTCTATAAGCTCGTCAAGGGGCTGGCACTGCTTGTTGTTAACCATAGGTCCGATGTCCTGAAGGCCATCCCAGTAGAGGTCAATCTCATCACCTGCTGCAAGCATGATGGATTTCTGCTCCCAATACTGATCCCATCCTCTGTAAACAAGCTCTACCTCTTCGCCGATTTCCTCTTTCAGCCTGGGATTGAGCTCATTGTTGATGAAGTTTGCCATCTCATCTGTTTCCTCACCGGGATACAGGATGATGACTTTACCTGTGTCCTTGGCGTTTACTCCAAGGGCGTGTTTCTTAGACTGGCCGCAGCCTCCGATCAGCATCGACGCTGTCAGAACTCCGCACATGAGTAGTGAAATAACTTTTTTGTTCATACTTGCCTCCTTTTATTCTTTCACCGCACCGGTCATGATTCCGTTAACAAAGTATCTCTGGATAAATGGATAAAGGAATATGATAGGTCCGATTGTTACTATGGTTACTGCCATTTTTACTGTCTCTGTAGGGAGCTTGATGTTGGCTGCTGCCCCTGATGGCACTCTTCCGGAGCTGATGGCATTTACATTGGAGAGGATGTTGTACAGGTAGTACTGAAGTGGGAAATACTCTCTGTCATTTACAAACATAAGAGCGTTCCACCAGTCGTTCCAGTAGCCTAAGGCATACATCATTCCAACGGTCATCATGCCCGTTTTTGTAAGAGGTACTGCGATCATTGACCATATCTTGAAGTAACTTGCGCCATCAATTCTCGCAGATTCGTAGAGGGAAACCGGCACCTGCTCGAAGTAGTTCCTAAGGAGGAACATGTTAAAAACTCCAAGAAGCTGCGGCACGATAAGAGATCTCAGATTATTACCAAAGCCATACCAGTTCACGCAGACGTAGTACCAGGGAATAAGACCTGCGGAAAAGATAATTGTGAAATTACAAAAATATGCAATGGCATTTCTGTATTTCAAGGATTTTATGGACAGTGCAAAGGAACACATGCTGGTGATCAGCATAGCGCCTGCGGTTCCGATAACTGTTACAATTATGGTAACGCCGTAGGATCTAAGAATTCTTGCACCACTGTGGGCAAACAGATAGATATATGTATCTGCCGTAAAATTCCTTGGAAGTACTGAATATCCCTTTTGTACAACTGCCGTATTATCTGACAGTGATACGGATACTACCATAATCAGGGGAAGAAGACAGGCAAGGGCTATCAGACCTATGAAAATATATGCAAAGGCGATAACAGCAATGTCTGCCCCTGATTTTTTAACTTTTATTCCTTGAGGAGTGATTTTTATCATCAGAACAGTCCCTCCCCTTCATTTATTTTCTTGGCAAAATGGTTGGAAATCGTAATAAGGATAAGTCCAAGTACCGACTGCATCAGACCAATTGCCGTTGTATATGAGAATCCAAGAGTTCTCATGGACGAATATACGTAAGTATCGATGACTGCAACTTCCTCGTAGAGCAGGGAGTTGTTACCTACGATACCGTAGATCATTCCGAAATCTCCAAAGAAAATTCGACCGATCGCCATGAGAGTAAGGATTACAACTGTAGGTTTAAGAAGCGGAAGGGTTATATAGATTATCTGCTTGAATCTGTTTGCGCCGTCTACTTCTGCCGCCTCGTACAGGGTACTGTCGAAATTGGCAAGGGCCGCCATGTAGATAATGGAGTTATAGCCGCACCATTTCCAGACGTCAGCTGCTATGATAATAGGCTTCCAATACTTGGGCTCCGCATACCATCTGACGATGTCACCACCAAAGGAATTTATCCACTGGTTTACTATACCTGTACTTGTTGAAAAGAATGCGTAGATGATAGCTCCCACTACTACCCATGACAGGAAGTAAGGGAAAAACATTACGCTTTGAGATATTTTTTTATAGAACTTATTAGCGATGTCATTGAAGCATATGGCAATTGTTATAGGGAAAATGGTTCCCAGAACCAGTCCCCAACTGTTGATGATAAGTGTATTTCTGACTGACTTCATGCCAAGACCTGTGCTGGAACTGAAAAAGAATTTGATATTATTTAGTCCCACAAATCTGCTTCCGAAAATGCCGTCAATTATGTTGTAATCAGTAAATGCCATCCACAGACCGCCGTACGGGATGTAGCAAAATAATATAAGAAAAACGATTGCAGGAACCGTCATCAGGTATAGCTGCCAGTTTCTCTTAAACTCCTTTTTCATTCCCCAACCCCCTTAAGGCCTACTCTCTCGAATAACTGCCTCTGTTTTTCCAAGTCTTCCTCGGTGATGTAAATCATGTCGTTATAGTCTTTTGCAAGCTCTTCCGGAAAATATACCATTCCCGGCTCAGCGAACTTTTTGCCCTCTTCGAAATACTTTTTGACATTCCTCTGAAGGCTTGAATTCTGCGGAACTTCTGAAAGCGGTGTCTCTCTGTCGCCGTATAATTCGTGATAGAGCATTTCTCCATTCCATCCACCGCTGTAGTTATAAAGCTGTCTCTGGACTCTGACTATTCTGCTGTCTTCAGGAAGAAGTAGTGATAATCTTCCATCATAGAGCCAGCTTGAAGACCAGAATCCCTTGAAATCAACTTCCGGATAATACTTTTTAAAGAAATCCCAGGCAAGAAGCATTGAGCTTCTAACGCGCTTTGGCTCGTAGCCTTCACCTTCCGGAATATGGAAGCCAAGCATCCAGCTGCCTTTTTTGGCTATCTGCTTCCATTCACTTCTTTTTAATGTGATCACTTCTTTAGTGATATAGCCGCAGGGCGAAAGTCTGTAGCCTGTAATTTCATCTTCTGTCTCGGATTTTGTAGTAACAAAATCTTCTTTTCGATCTTTCCTAAAGGCTCCGTAGTAATAGCCGTTCTTTACTACTGATCCCTCCTCTTCGTACTGACCTTTTCCTGTTTCGTCCTCATCCTGTAGGATTATCTGTCCTTCAGTATCTACAGATAGTCCTGCGTCCGGGATTCCAACTACCTCTGCTCCTCTCCTATAGAAAGTGTAGGGATCGTCCATCTTGCAGGGGACAAATAAAAATCTGTCGAAGAGATATATTGCAAGGCTATAGAAGTTACTCTTCCACTGAAGATCGAAGATGTCATACCTTCCTGTTTTTGCAAACTTATCCATCTGAACTCTGAGCATTCTGTGAGGAATATCCTCGTAAAGTTCAAACGGGATATTTCTTCTCTCCAGTTCCTTCTTTGCATGGAATACACAGGATAGGCACATAAAAAATGTTACCTTATCTCCAATTTCGCCTACGCCTTCAAGATCAAAGATTCTGTCACCTTCCACGTAGTAGTCGTACCTTCTGTCACACTGGCAATAGGTTAAAAACTTTATGTATTCAACTATCAGGTCATTTTCCCAAAGTTTCTTAAGGTTTTCCTTAAGGTCTAAAACCCGCTCCTTAGATAGGTCATATCTTCCAAGGAGTATCATCATCTCTTCCTCGGTTACCATATGACCTCTGCCATCCCAGTCCTCAAAGAACCGGGGGAAGGCTTCCGGAAGTTTTACCGGTTTTAATGTATTTATAAGTTCAGAATATTTCGCTTTCTCCATACAAGTAATTCCTTATCTGCCTCCGCGCATTTCTGAAATGTCTATGGTTCTTCCTTCAACTCTGGACTTCTCTGCTGCAAGGGCCATAATGTGGCTCTCGATCGATCTGTCTATTGCTGAAAGTGCCTCAATGTTATCATTCTCCAACATATCAAGGAACTGTTCAATAAGGCCTGTATCTCCGCCTCCGTGGAAACCTTCCTGCATGTCGGGATTGTACTTCTTAACATAAGGAGCTTCCAAGCTGTTTGAAGTAAACCTTGTTACCTCGATCTCGTTTAATTCGTCATCGCCCCTGATCTCACCGTTTTCGCACATAACCTTGATGGTTCTGCACATTCTGTTTGTGAAACCGCTGAGGTTGAAGGATGCATGAACTCCGTTTTCAAATTCGAAGATTGCAACCTGATGGTCGCATACGTTGTTATCGCAGTGGAATACGCATCTGCCGTAAGGTCCCTCTTCTATAGCTTTCATGAGGGCTTCCTCGGACTGGTCAACTGAAAGAACTGTTGCGGGCCAGTTACCTGCTATTGGAAGATATGCTTTTCTTGCGTCGAACCTGCAATTTTTAACGTGGCAGTTTACGCATCTGTCTGCGCTTCCCTCGGGTGCATTCTTGCTGTTGAAGTACTCTAAGTCTCCGAAGGATGATACCTTTTTTACTTTGCTATCAACGATCCAGGTGAGCAGATCCATGTCATGGCAGGACTTCTGCATTATAAGAGAACTGGTTTCTTCGCTGTTCCTCCAATTGCCTCTTACAAACGAATGTGCAATATGGAAGTTTCCAATATTCTCATTATGCTGTATATCGATGACTCTTCCAAGCTCTTCTGACTTAATTATTTTCTTAACTGACGACCAGAAGCCTGTATATCTAAGGACGTGGCAGACCACAACCTTACATTTATTTTTAAGGGCAAGATCTCTTATTGCAAGGCATTCTTCGAGATTAGGTGAAATGGGCTTTTCAAGAAGTATGTCGTATCCAAGTTCCAGGGCAGGCATTGTGTGTTCGTAGTGCTGTCTGTCCATTGTTGCAATGATCACTGCATCACAGACTTTTCCCAATTTGTAAAAATCCTTGGGATCATCAAAAATGTTTTCCGCTGGTATGTTGTATTTCTTTACTGCTGCCTCTCTTCTGTCTTTGTCAGGCTCAACCAAATAAGCAATTTCAGCTCTATTATGGTCAAAAGCATAATCGGCATAAACTCTTCCCCTTTGGCCTGCTCCTATAAGTGCTAATTTCATTTCTCTCTCCCATTAAATTGTTTACGGAATATTGTTACCTTGTTGTTAACCACATTATATTACCTTTGTTACTCGTTGTAAACCTAGATTGTTACCTAGAATTATTTTTCGTCATGATGCACAAATATTCAGCAATTTTTTAATGAATGGAACCATATAAAAAAGGAACGTTTCCTTTTTATAAGGAAACGTTCCTGTTAGTTCAGGTTAACAAAAACCATCATACTTCTTCTACATAGCTGACATAATCCAGTCCGTTCAGCTTGTTTATGAAATCTCTGTGGGACTGTCTCTTCTCAAAATCAACATCCACAAGAAGTGCTACGTCAGCTGACATAAGAGTTTTCTCTTTGCTTTTTGTCATACTGCTTATTATGAAATTTTGTTCTTCCATCCACTTGGAGAGCTTCTTTACGCCGCCGCTCTTGTTTACTTCAATGTAAATGCAGATGTATTTACTGTATTCTTCAACGTGGTTACTAAGCTGCATAAGCACAACGTTGGCTATCATTACCAGCAAAAAGCAGGTAATTCCTATGATAATGTAGCCTCCGCCTATGGCCATGCCCATGCAGGATGTTACCCACAGGGAAGCTGCTGTTGTGAGTCCTTTTATCTGCTTTTTTCCTGTTACAAGAATGGTTCCTGCCCCAAGGAAACCTATACCGCTTACCACACCTGCGGGAATGCGACTTACGTCAGCATTAAGTTCCGGCAGCATGGCGAGGTAGATGTTTAAAGATGTAGCTACTGCAGATCCAAGGCTTACAAGGGCAAAGGTTTTAATACCGGCATTGTGTCTTTTTACAATGCGCTCCCAACCTATAAGGCTTCCAAAAAGAGTAGCCAGCACCAATCTTATGGCAACAGCAATATCATTTGGACTCTCCAGAAAATCGATGATCAAAGACCAATTCATTGCTTATCTCCTGTCTACAATTATTACTATCAAAGTGCATAGAGTGTGTTTTCTTCAAAGTTAAGGAAAACAGAATCTCCAACCTTGTAGATCTTCTTGTTCTTTGGATTGTATTCCTGAATCTTAACCTGTGTGTTACCGACCTGGATGTGATAGTCCTGATAAGCACCCATGAAGCATGAGTATTTAACTGTTCCCTGTACCTGGCCATTGTCACCAAGGAATGCGCCTTCGGGACGAAGAACTACGCTGCAGGTAGCTCCTTTTTCCATGCTTCCTGTTGCGCACTTAACATCTGCGCCGTTTATCTCTACTACGTCCTGAGCCTTAACTACGCCCTCAAGGAAATTAGCCTCGCCGATGAAGTCAGCTACAAACTTGTTATTAGGATAGTAATATGCTTCCTGAGGGGTTGAGATCTGCTCTACAAGACCGCCGTTCATGATAATAACCTTGTCAGAGATAGCCATTGCTTCACTCTGATCGTGGGTTACATAGATAGCTGTGATTCCGGCTTCCTGCTGGATTCTTCTGATCTCTGTTCTCATGGAAACACGAAGCTTTGCATCAAGGTTTGAGAGAGGCTCGTCGAATAAAAGAACGCCGGGCTCGATTACAAGTGCTCTTGCAAGAGCTACTCTCTGCTGCTGCCCACCGGACAACTGGTTAGTCATACGGTTTTCCATTCCTTCAAGTCCCACAAGACTGAGGATGTCGATTACCTTTTTCTTAATTGTTTCCTTGTCCATCTTGCGGAGCTTAAGTCCGTAAGCTACGTTATCGAAGATGTTGTAGTGAGGAAGGAGCGCATAGCTCTGGAAAACCATAGCTGTGTCACGCTTGTTGGGTGTAAGAGCGTTTATAGGCTCATTTCCAAGATAAATTTCTCCCTCGTCCGGGCTCTCGAAACCTGCGATCATTCGAAGGGTTGTTGTTTTACCGCATCCGGAAGGTCCAAGAAGGGTAACAAAGCTACCGGGCTCGATCTCGATATTTGCATCCTTAACAGCATAGAAGTCTTTTCCTGTCTTGGGATCTTTATATATTTTTGAAATGTGTTCAAGGCGTACGCCCTTTTTCTCTTTTGCCATATTTTTATTCTCCATCAATCTGCCGTTTCAATTCTGCGGCTTGTTCCAAAGTGTTTTATTACCAGGTTCATAATAAGAACTGAGCTGTAAGTAATGAGGATCAGGATACTTGCAAATGCGCAGGCGATTCCGTAGGATCCTTTTTCAGCAAATTCATTGATCTGAACTGTAATAAGAAGATACGAAGGTGTAACCAGAAGGATGATCGCACTGATAGCTGTGATACTGCGAACAAATGAGGTTACAAAGCCACTAAGGAAGCTGTCCTTAATAAGCGGAAGTGTTACTGTCATAAATACCTTGAAGCTGTCTGCACCCATGTCGTAGGCTGACTCTTCAATGCTCTTATCGATCTGACGAAGAGCCGAGATTCCGCTTCGTGTACCTGTTGGAAGGCTTCGTACGATGAATACAATAACCAGGATTGCTCCTGTTCCGTAGAGGCCCTGGAGGATTCCTGAACCAAAGAGTC
Source organism: Butyrivibrio sp. (assembly GCA_024690485.1). Lineage (GTDB taxonomy): Bacteria > Bacillota > Clostridia > Lachnospirales > Lachnospiraceae > Butyrivibrio. Next base: position 37,519 of record JAILPB010000066.1, read on the forward strand.
CTCCTGAAAATCCTCTGATGTATCCGATACCAAGAACTGTTCCGGGAACAGCCATAGCCAGCATTGAAACTGCTTCGATGAATCCCTTTGCCTTGAATTTTCTCTTAACTACAAGGTAGGAGATGATCATAGACAAAAGTGCAGTTATCGGTGCTGATATAAGTGACAGAACAAAGCTGTCCTTGAATGCCTTGAATCCCTTGTACTTGGTAAATACCTGGCCGAACCACTTGAATGTAAGGTGGAAGTCGTAGCCCCAGGTCTTGAACATTGCTCCGAAGGGAACGCAGATGTACATAAGGATTACAAATATTGCAAGGGCTGAGCACATGATCGTAAGAGGAACGGTAACGCTCTTATCTGTAATGAGCATACGCTCTCTTGATGCTTTTCCTGAGAGAGTTGCTGTGCTCTTTGCCTCAAGATAGTACTTCTGGATCACGAACATAAGGAGTGTGATAACAAGGAGGATCACAGCCATTGCTGCAGCGCCTTCTTTATCGTAAGCTCCGGTTATCTGCAAATATATAGTTGTTGCCAAAGTATCATATGAACCACCGATGATCATGGGGTTTGCAAAGTCTGCAATGGATTCGATGAATGTTACAAGGAATGCATTTCCAAGACCGGGCAGTATCAATGGTAATGTCACTGTCATAAATACCTTGAATCTGGAAGCGCCCATATCTCTTGCAGCTTCCTCCAAGGATGGATCGATATTTTTCAAAAGTCCCTTAAGCATCATGTAGCATACAGGGAAGAATGTAAGTGTCTGAACAATGGCGATTCCCCAGAATCCATAAACACTGTTGTCGTAAATCTTTAAAAGAAAACGTGTGATAATTCCCGCTTTTCCGAAAAGCATGATCATTGAAAGGGAAAGTACAAAGGGCGGTGAAACTACAGGGAGCATTGATACTACCTTGAAGAGACCCTCCATAAATCTTGTACGAAGCTTTACATAAACTTCCACATAGGCAAACAAAAGACCGATGAGGGCTGATGCAATACCTACCAAAAATCCGACTTTTAATGTATTGGTAATGGCTCTTCTAAAGTTTGCAAGGTCCATTACTCTCTTAAATGTATTAAGGGTAAACCCTTCGTCTGAAATAAAACTGTCCACCAGCAATATCGCCAGGGGATATAAGATAAATACTGTTAAAAAGACAATCAAAAGCACAATGGTTGTGACCATTATCGGATCGCCCAAAAGCTTTTTTCTGTCAAGGCTGGCACTTTGACTCTTTGCCATATCCCATGTCCTCCTTAAAAATATGGGCGGAAGTTTTTCCGCCCATAGTAAATCACTTCTCAGCCTAATAAAATGGAATTTCGCTTACTCTGTCTGGAAACGATCGTCAGCAGCACTACCAAGTGCAGTCATAACTTCTTCTACGTAAGTTGTTGTATTTTCTTTTGCATCCTCGAAGTCATAGTCCATAACGTTCTCAGGATCAAGACCGAACTGTGCTGCGATCTCAGGCTGCTGTGCGTTATCAATAACGAGGAACTGGTAAGAACCGTTCTGAGCTGCAAGCTCTACGCACTCAGGGCTAAGAGCATACTCGATCCAAAGCTTTGCAGCATTGGGATGTGCGCAACCCTTGAAGATAGCTGTAGCACCAACCTCGAAGGATGTTCCTGATGAAGGAATGATGAGGTCGATATTGCCATAACCGTTGTCAACGATCTGTGTGATACCATCGTGAAGGAATCCGATACCTACTGTACACTCGCCTGTTCCGATGTTCTTAGAAGGGCCTGAACCTGACTTTGTGTAAACTTCGATGTTCTTATCAAGGTCTACAAGGTACTGGATACCTTCGTCATGACCATACTTCTGGATCATTGTGTTAACAACAAGCTTAGCTGTTCCTGCTGTGTTGTAGTTTGAAAGCCAGATAAGTCCCTGGTACTTAGAATCAAGTAGATCCTGCCAATCTGCAGGTGCGTCGATGCCCTTACGCTCAAGTTCATCCTTGTTTACCATGAATCCTAGGATTCCCTTGTAAATACCATACCAATATCCGTCCTTGTCGCGATATGTGTCGCTTATAAGGTGGCTGGCATTCTGAGCTTCATAAGCTTCAAGAAGTCCTTCGCCTGCTGCTACGTTGTAAGGATCTGTTGTTCCGCCAAACCATACGTCACCGGAAGGGTTTCCATTCTCTTCCTCGATCTTACTCTGTACTTCACCGGTTGAAAGACGCTGATACTGTACTTTTACACCATAGAGTTCTTCAAAGTGCTCACAAGCTGCTGCAAGGTATTCTTCCTCACATGAACCGTAAACAACCAGTTCTCCCTCAGCCTTTGCTGCCTCTATAAGTGAATCTAAATCTCCTGCTGCAGTCTCTTCTGTAGCAGTCTCTTCTGTAGCTGTTTCTTCTGTTGCTGTAGCCTCTTCTGTAGTAGCCTCAGTCTCTGTCTCTGTTGCTGCCTCAGTAGAAGTCTCTTCTGTGCTTGCAGGTGCCTCAGTAGTTGTCTCACTGCTGCCGCCTGCGCATCCAATGATGCTTGTAGCCATAAGTCCTGCTAAAACCAATGCTAATTTCTTTTTCATATCCTTCTCCTTTCCAAATGTAAACATTTGATAATAAAAGGATAAAAGAATACTAAAAAGTACTATACCCAAATTTCTGTTTTCTTATCCGAATTTCTGAACTATCTCAATTTATGAACTCGGAGGGTGCAGTTCCGGTATAGCGCTTAAACACCGTATTAAAGTGCTTGTAGTCTGTAAAGCCGGTGAGGTCTGACACTTCATAAACCTTATATTTTCCGGTTTCAAGTAGTTTTATTGCCTGCTGCACGCGGTACTTATTCAGAAAATCAAGGAAGCCTGTTCCTGTGGACTCCTTGAATTTCCTTGAGAGATAGCTTGCTGAAACTCCAAGTTCCTCTGAAAAAGACTCGATACTTATCTTGTCTGCGTATCTCTCCTTGGTTACATCAAGTACATGCTGAACATAGTCGTTTTCTTTATCTGTTTTTATGAACACTTCAGTGATTTCTTCCGTGCTTTTCTTTTTCTCCGCAAACTTCTGATATTCCTGATCCTTCTCGATTTCTGCGATTATCTTCTCGACGTTTTTCTTAAGTTCTCTCTCGTCAACAGGTTTCATAAGATATGCTGAAACATCCAGATCTATTGCCTGTTTTGCGTAGTCAAAATCTGCATAACTGGTTAAGATGATTGATTTAAAGCTGTAATTTTCCTTGGCTTTTCTTATCATCTCTATCCCGTCTATGACAGGCATCATAATGTCTGCAAGTACGATGTCGGGCTTAAGCTCCTCTATTTTCTCAAGTCCCTCTTTTCCGTTTGCAGCTTCCCCTGCTATGGTGCAGCCCATACCCATCCAGTCCATGGTATAGGCGATGCCTTTTCTGATGATATCTTCATCCTCAACAATTAAAACTCTATACATCTAATCCCCCGATTTTTTCATGCATAATGTCTTGGAATAACTATTCTGACTGTGGTTCCTTCATCCTTTACACTGCTGATATCAAGGCCGTACTCTCCCTTGTACATAAGTCTGATCCTGCGATGAATGTTGTAGATTCCAAAGTGCTGGGATGAGTCAGCATCCGACCGGAGATTGTGCAAGATTTCTTCCAGCCTGTCCTTTTCTATTCCTGCGCCGTCATCCTTGCATATAAAAACAATATCCTCTTTTATCTGATAGCCCTTGATGTCAACGGTTAACTTTTCCTGTCCTGCAAAGCCGTATTTTACTGCATTTTCAAGAAGGGGCTGTATCAAGAGCTTTGGTATCAGGCAGTCCATTATATCCTCAGCCACATCTATATTATAGGCAAATCTTTTGTTGAAGCGGATCTGCAAGATGTTCAGATAGTCCTGAACGTTGGAAAGGTCCTCTCGTACAGTAACTTCTTCTCTTGAATCCCTGATACTGTAGCGAAGAAGTCCAGACAAGGAGACGATCATCTTGTCTGCCGCTCCGGAATCTATCTTAGCCATGAACCTGATGTTGTCCAGTGTATTAAATAAAAAGTGCGGATTGAACTGGCTTTCAAGCTGTTTTACCTGTGAAAAAGCAACGTTCTCGGCAAGCTCTCTGTTCTGATTGATCTGCTCCTTAAGACCGCTTAACATCTCATTAAAATCGTTACCTATAGTCATGAACTCACGGCTACTGTTTATATTTAGCTTTACATCGAAGTCGCCGTTCTGAACAGCCTCGAAGGCATCTTCGATTTTCTTAATATCTCTGGTATAGCGAACGGAGCTGTTGGACGAGCTTCTATAAGCTATAAATATGATCGCAGCAAAGATCACAACGATAATGCCTATAAGTACTATTATCAGCCATATGCTTCTGGTGAGGTCGTTAACAGTTATGACATTTAAGCCTTTTCCTGTCTCGGTCTTATATGAATAGTAGAAGTGATTTCCCACTTTCATATATCCGGATCTTAAACTGTAGTCATCCTGAATCTGTCCGTATTCGTCATTCAGAACCCATGTGTTACTGGCAAATACCCATCCATTCACGTCTGTGATGTATACGTATCTGCTGGAACCTATGATAGAGTCAGTAATTATTTTTTCGGGAACCATGTAGACTATGGCACACTTTAAGGTATCTCCATCATATATTCCCTTTGCAACATAGAGGTTACTCTCATACAGGGTTGTGCTTATTTCTCCCGGATTTCGCCTTATAGCATTCCACACTCCCCAGTTTGAATATACTGTCTGAGTCAGGTACTTGGGAACTGAGCCTTTGCTGGTAAAAAGGATCTTTTGATCAGGAGATAAAAGAATAAGGTTTCCGATCTCTCCAAACTCGTCTGTCTTACTATAGAGAACGTCAAATATTTTATCCATAACTACGCTGTCAGTTTCTAAGTAGCGCCTCTCTACTGTATCCACCATGTCGTAGTAGATATTCATATCTCTGCTTATTTCCTGCTCTACTTCATGATTGTCGACTTCGTTGAAGTGGGCCACAAAATAGCTCCACGCAAAAACAAAGATAACCATGGCAAGTACGACTATTACAGCGACAGGCACAACGGAATATCTGATGAAGGTTCTTCTAATATTTTCCTGGAAGGATCTGACTTCTTTACTCATCTGACACCTCCCCGGATAACCCCGTAAAGGTATCAAGCCATTTTTGTTTGTTTTCTATTACTTCCTGCCTGTCAGCGTCGCAGCTCAGCATCTCATAGATGGGAATAAGCATGCTTGCGCCGATAACATCCTCTCTTACAGAGCGTCTTCCCAGGTTATTTGCAATGTAGCGCTGTGCATCCTTGGATGTCATAAAGTCCACGAACTTTTTGGCGTTTTCGATTCTTGATGAGTTTTTATTGATATAGATTCCGTCAGGTGTTGATACTACGCCCTCTGACATGTAGATGATCTTAACATGGCTTCCTGCTTTTAGCATGGTAAAAGCAGCCTCCTCAAAGGTAAGTCCCACCTTAAATTTGCCGTTTGCTACGCCTTTATATACTTCTGATGAGTTGTCGAGAAGAACGCCGTCCAGATTTTTAAGGAGTGCATCAACATAGTCCCAGCCCTTATCAGGGTTCCCATCTCCCATGGCATAGAGCATGTTTACAAGGTGCTCAAAAGAAGATGAGGATTTTGACGGATCTGCAAAGGCTATCTGGCCTTTTAATTCATCCTGCAAAAGATCCTCGTAGCCATTTATCTCAATATCTCCAATGACATCTTCGTTGATCATAAGTACGCTCGGCACATTGGTGAAGCAGGTGATTTTGTCACTAAAATCAGCATACTCTTCCATGAAGTCCACACGGTTTGGCGTTTCATAGGAATAGAAATAGTCCTCGTAAGGCCCAACAGACAGGACAGATCCCCCCCAGAGAATATCTGTGCCACTATCTGAAATGATCTCGTTTATGGCATCTGAGGTTCCGGAGTTTTTAAGTTCTACTGCTATGCCTGTCTCATTCTCAAATTCCTGAATAAGAGGGATCATAAACTCCGTGGGATGGGGCGAAACTACCACGAGTTTTTTGCTTAGAGCTTCTTTTTTGCCGTCTGATGATGAGTAAATAAACATCACAAACATGACTATCAAAACTATTATTAAACTGATTAAGATTTTTATTTTTTTAGACATGTCTATACGATATCACAATAGATAAGAAGTGCAAGGAAGGATATTTCCTATGATACAAAAAATCGCAGATACCTGCCGATTGGTAAGTATCTGCGATAATTTTTTTGTTTAGTTTTCCCTGATCCGAATTAAGCGAAAGGGTTCTCTGTAGGATAAGGAAGTGATGCAGGCTGGTTGTAGCCGATTACTTCAGCACCTACATACTTGAATACCTCGTAAAGAGCCTTTCCGAAGTGTCCGAATGCAACTGCTCCGTGGTGAGGGAAGTTGTGCTGGATGAGGATGTGTCTGTAGAAACGTCCCATCTCAGGAATAGCGAATACACCGATGCCGCCGAAGGACTGTGTAGCTACAGGAAGAACTTCACCCTGTGCAACATAAGCCTTGAGGTGGTTATCAGATGTGCTCTGTAATCTGTAGAATGTGATATCACCGGGAACGATGTCACCTTCAAGTGTTCCCTGTGTAACTTCCTCAGGAAGGTTTCTGGCCATGATTCTCTGGAACTTCATCTCGCAGCTTGAAAGCTTGCTTGTGCATGTATTTCCGCAGTGGAAGCCCATGAATGTATCTGTGTGCTTGTAGTCGAACTTGCCCTTGATTGACTGCTCATACATATCAGCAGGAACAGAGTTG
>JAILPB010000092.1 GCA_024690485.1 Butyrivibrio sp.
CTTATGGAGCAGCCGGGAAAAGTGGTTTCGAGGGAAAGCATAATGGAGCGCCTTTGGGGAGCCGAGGAATTTGTGGATGATAACACACTTACTGTAAATGTCACAAGGATCCGCAAAAAGATAGACGCTGCGGGAGTTCCGAATTTTATTACAACTAAGAGAGGACTTGGCTACATTGTCGGAGAATAACAGCTTTTTAAGTAATAACAAGGTCATAATCGCTACAAATATAATACTGGCGGTCATTATCTGGGGTGTGGGCGCCCTGTACCGGATAGATAGTGAATTTGTATTCTATGAGATTGTATTCATAATCCTGATCGGAGTTGTTGCCTGTTTTATCAACGATTCCAGAATGAAAAAGCTCCTTAAGGATGCAAAGCAGGTTGAAAGCATTGAAAAGGATGATAAATGGGAAGCCCTAAGAGAAAAGGAAGACTTCTTTGCTCTCTGGGCCCATCAGATAAAAACACCCATCGCCGCCATGAGACTTCTTATGCAAAGCGAGGATACGGATATTGGAGACTGCAGGCGGGAGCTTTTCAGGATCGAATCCTATGTGGACATGGCACTTAACTACATAAGGTTCGAGGATATGTCCGGTGACCTTGTGCTTGAGGAGTACGACCTTGATAGGATGGTGAAGCAGGTGGTAAAAAAGTTTTCCACAATATTTATCCACCAGCATCTATCCGTAGAATTAGTTGGCCTTGAGGGCAGAATCCTTACAGATGAAAAATGGTTCTGCTTCGTTCTTGAGCAGGTTTTATCAAATGCCCTAAAGTATACAAAAGAAGGCGGAATAAAAATATACACAAGAGAAGCCTTAAGAGGCAGAGAAATAATCATAAGCGACACCGGAATTGGTGTAAGAAGCGAGGACCTTCCAAGGGTATTTGAAAAGGGCTATACCGGATACAACGGCAGGATGGATAAAAAAGCCAGCGGAATCGGACTATATCTCTGCAAGGGAATCTGCGAGAAGCTTGGACACGGAATCCGCATGGAATCCCGGGAAGGCGAAGGCACTGACGTAATCATCACAGTGCCTTGTGACAACTTAATACATTCAGACCTTACAAAAATGTAAGATAAGAGAGAGGAAATGTAAGCCAAAGAAAAGGTAAAGCATTTCCTTTTTTGTTATTCTTATTTTCGTCAGATAGAAAAATGCACTGATACAGTACACAAAGTCAGTTCGAATATACGGAGGAAAAAGCAAATGTCAGTTTTAGAAGCAAAGCACATTAAAAAAGTATATAAGCCAAGAATCGGAAGCGAAGGAGTAACCGCTTTAAAGGACGTTCACTTCAGCGTTGAAAAGGGCGAATTCGTAGCAATTATGGGCGAGTCGGGAAGCGGAAAGACAACACTTTTAAATATCCTTGCCAGCCTTGATACACCTACAGCCGGAAGCGTCATGATAAACGGAAAAGACTATTCCACACTTAAGGACAGCGAGAGAGCAATTTTCCGTAGAAACAACCTGGGATTTATCTTCCAGGATTTTAACCTTCTTGATAACTTCACAATAGAAGATAACATCAAGCTTCCCCTGGTACTTGCAGGCGAAGATTACAAGACAATGGATGCAAAAGTTCTGCCTCTTGCAAAGGAACTTGGAATCGATTCACTTCTTAAAAAGTATCCTTATGAAGTATCAGGCGGACAGAAGCAGAGAACAGCCGTGGCAAGAGCTCTTATCACAAACCCCCATATTCTTCTTGCAGACGAACCTACAGGAGCTCTTGATTCCAAGGCTGCCACAAATCTCATGCACCAGCTTAGAGATATCCACAAGAGCGGACAGACAATCCTTATGGTAACCCACAGTAATGTGGCTGCAAGCTACGCAGACCGTGTAATGTTCATAAGAGATGGCGAAGTTTTCCACCAGATTTACAGAGGAGACCTCAAGAGAAACGAAATGCTCGATAAAATCTGCGAAACAGTAACTGTAGTCATGAGGGGAGGAGAAGACGGTGAATAATAATCTTTTAGCAAAACTTGCCGTTTCAGGAATTAAAAACAATAAAAAGACAGTTCTCCCTTACGTTTTGGTAAGCGGAATCACCATCATGCTTTTTAATATCTTAAGGGCAATGGTCTACAGCAAGTATATCATGAATGAAGGAAAACCCGTATTTTTCGGAGCAAATTATATAGTAATCTTCCTTAGCATCGGAAGTATTGCAGTAGCAATCTTCTCTGCACTGTTCCTCTTCTACGGAAACCAGTTCGTAATGAAGGGGCGAAGAAAAGAAATAGGATTATACGGAATCCTCGGACTTAGTAAGCGCCATGTAACTGTAATCCTTCTTATAGAAGCACTTCTTGAAGCTGCAGGGAGCCTGGCTATGGGTATCATAGCAGGTGGTCTTCTGAACAAGCTTATGGTTTTACTGCTGTATAAGCTCACACATCAGGAACCGGTAAAAGGCCTCGAGTTTTCAGTGACCGCAATGTTAGAAACCCTTGTATTCTTCGGAATAGTTTATGGAATCTGCCTCATCTATAACCTCCTTACAGTTAGACTTGGAAATCCCATCTCCCTTTTAAAAAGTGAGAACATGGGAGAAAAAGAACCCAAGGTAAAGGGAATCCTTTTAGTAATAGGTCTAGTGTGCCTCGCTATTGGCTACTACGGCGCACTTAAGACAGACAGCACCTTTGATGCTATGGGAGCACTTTTTAGAAGCATTATTTTTGTAATCATTGCAACTTATGCACTTTTCGTTGCAGGCAGCATCTTTGTTTTGAAAATGCTTAAAAAGAACCCCAGATACTACTTTAGAACTCAGAACTTTATCAGCGTATCAAACCTGCTTTTTAGAATGAAGCATAACGCAGTAGGCCTTGCATCTATCTGCATTCTGTCAACCGGAGTTATCCTCCTTATGGTTTGTTCAGGATCCCTTATGGCTCTTGGTGAGCAGAACATCAACACCATGTTCAGAGAAGACGTAATGATGCATATGGAAAACGATGATACAAAGTCAGAGAACGACTACCTCGCAGTAGTAGACAAGGCTTTAGCTGACAGCAATATCGATGAAAAACAGATCACATTCAGAAGATATGCCATGACAGCATGCCCGGCGGAGAAAAATACTCTTAGCAGCGTAGATGATATAAGCGACCTGTATAATTTTGGAAACTTAAGAGTTGTTTATTTCATGACACTTGAGGATTATAACCACTACGCAGGCGTAAACGAGACTCTTTCCGAGAACGAAGTTTTAAGATACAGCTCAATGGATAAGGTAAAAGAAAATGAAACTGTATCTATATTTGGAAAAGACTACGTTCAAAAAGGAAAGATCGGCACTAAAGGAGTCGATTACATTTTTGATTCCACAATGGGACTTTTTGGATCAGAAGTAATTATCGTTTCTGATGAAGATGTCTTTTCACAGATTACTGCCGGAAGCGGAGAAGCCGGAATCGATAAAAAATCAATCTACATGGGATTTGACAGCAAAGAAAAGCTTAGTGATGAGCAGATTCAGAGCTTTAGAGAAGCTATCGGCTCCGAATTTGGAGATGGTATTGAGATCAAATATAAAGAGGAAGAGAGAAGCTACTTCTACGGAATCTTAGGCGGCGCCTTCTTTGTAGGCATATTCCTTGCAGTCCTCTTCCTTGTAGAAACAGTTATGATCATCTACTACAAGCAGATGTCAGAAGGCATGGAGGATCAGAAGAGATTCCAGATTCTCTCAAATGCAGGCCTCACAGATAAGGAAG
>JAILPB010000002.1 GCA_024690485.1 Butyrivibrio sp.
CTGGAACAAAGTATCAGGTTTATGTTTATCCTGTATATAAGAGAACCGGTACATATAAAAGAGGTGAAATATATACAGGTTCAACATCCGCTTATGGAGATATCAGAACAACTCCCGGTGTGGTAACAGGTGTAAATCAGACTAGATGGTATAGATGGGCTAAGACATGCCATGTAGCATGGGATGATCAGACTGGTGTAGATGGTTACGAAGTAACATTTTCAAAGCATGATGGCTCTGTAATTGAAAGAAAAACAGTTGATTATAATTCATATTCACACTCGATTCAGAACACTATTATCTACAAGGTATCAGTAAGAGCTTATAGCAACATAAATGGTAGAGTATACTATTCTCCTTCAGGATCTCCTGATTGTTTCTGTATGGTTCAGCCTTCAGTTAAAGAAGACAAGGCAGAAGTTGGTATTAAGTGGAACGGAAACAGAATGAAGATCAGCTGGAAGAAGCTTAACGGCGCTACAGGATACAATGTATACATGTCAACCAGCAAGGATTCAGGATATAAGAAAGTAAAATCTGTAAACAAATCAAAGAGTTCTGTAACAATCTCTAAACTTGGTAAGAAGAAGCTTAGCAAAGGTAAGAAGTACTACATTTATGTAGAAGCATATAAGAAGGTTAACGGAAACACATTCACAACCGGTAGAAACTACATTACTACAGTTAAGGGTAAGAAAGTTAGTTTCGAATATGCTTCAGGATATTCTGAGAGATAAATAAACCAAGGGCTGTCGCGAAAGTGGCGGCCCTTTTCCTTTGTCTGAAAAAGTGCGAATTTTTATCATTAATCTACCCATTCGGTTTACATAAAAAGAATTTGGTGTTATTATTTAAATCCTAGTGAAAAGATAGGAATTGGAGAAACTTTTCTTTTTTCTACTAATTAATGTTTTTTGTGGTATAATCTATTGGATTATGCACAATTGTATGTTTTTTTAAGGAGTATAAGTCATGTCAGAACAGTCTTTATTGCAGGTAAGTGGCCTTTCTTCAGCAGTTGAGGATTTGCCGATTCTGCACGACATAAATTTAACTATAAAAGCAGGAGAGACCCACGTACTTATGGGACCTAACGGTGCCGGTAAATCCACACTTGGATATACACTTATGGGTAATCCTCATTACAAGGTTACAGGTGGTTCCATTATTTTTGATGGACAGGATATCACAAACGATAGCCCTGATAAGAGAGCTAAGGCCGGAATGTTTTTATCATTCCAGAATCCTCTTGAAGTACCCGGTATTTCTCTTGGAAGCTTTATTAGAAATGCATATCATGAGCAGACAGGTAAGCCTGTTAAGCTCTTACAGTATAAAAAGCAGCTTGCCGAGGCAATGGACCTTTTGACAATGGATGGTAGCTATGCTGACAGAGATCTTAATGTAGGATTTTCCGGTGGTGAGAAAAAGAAGGCTGAGATTCTTCAGATGCTCATGCTTAATCCGAAGCTTGCTATTCTTGATGAGACTGATTCAGGACTTGATGTAGATGCTGTCCGCACTGTTTCCAAGGGTATTCAGGAATATCAGAAAAAGAAGGACGGAGCACTTCTTATCATTACTCACAGCACCAAGATCCTTGAGGCACTTCATGTTGATTACACTCATGTTCTTGTTAAGGGACATATCGTGACAACTGGTGATGGAAGCCTTGTAGAAGAGATCAACGAGCACGGCTTTGAGAAGTATGTTAGATGCGAAGGCTGCGATGGTTGCAGTCCACTTAAATAAGGTAGATTGGATAGAAAATGAGCGATAATAACAAGACGGTTGTTGATATTGACCGCAGTGTATATGACATAAAGGATGTAGAGAACGAGCAGGACTTCTATCGTATGGAGGATGGCTTTACTGAGGATATCGTAAGAAAGATTTCCGAGGAAAAGCATGATCCTGAATGGATGAAGGAGTTCAGACTTAATTCCCTTAAATTATATAACGAGCTTGAGATGCCTGATTGGGGCCCGGATACAGATGAGCTTGATATGAATCTTATCTCTTCATACGTTAGATCTAAGACAGATATGAAGGGTAAGTGGGAGGACGTTCCCGAGGATATCAAGAATACATTTGAGAGACTGGGAATTCCTGAAGCTGAGCGTGAATCTCTTGCGGGAGTTGGTGCACAGTACGATTCAGAGCTTGTTTATCACAATGTTAAAGACGAAGTAGCTGACCAGGGCGTTGTTTATACTGACATGGAGAGCGCTCTAACAGGCGAATATGCGGATATGGTTCATGAGTATTTCATGAAGCTGGTTCCTCCTACAGATCATAAGTATGCAGCTCTTCACGGTGCAGTATGGTCAGGCGGATCTTTCGTGTATGTACCAAAGGGAGTTAAGGTTGATATTCCCCTTCAGTCATACTTTAGACTTAATGCTGCAGGCGCAGGACAGTTCGAACATACACTTATAATTGTTGACGAGGGTGCAGATCTTCACTTTATCGAAGGATGCTCTGCTCCTAAATATAACGTAGCAAACCTCCACGCAGGTTGTGTTGAGCTTTTTGTTAAAAAGAATGCCAGACTTCGTTACTCCACTATTGAGAACTGGTCTAAGAATATGTATAACCTGAACACAAAGCGCGCTCTTGTTGAGGAAGGTGCGAGAATGGAGTGGGTATCAGGATCTTTTGGTTCTCACACTTCATATCTGTATCCTATGACAATCCTTAAGGGTGATCATTCCACAATGGAATACACAGGTATCACCTTCGCGGGAAAAGGACAGAATCTTGATACAGGCGCCAAGGTTGTTCATCAGGGTAAATATACATCATCCCTTATTTCAACCAAGTCTATTTCAAAGTCAGGTGGAATCGGAACTTACAGAAGTTCAGTTATCATAAATAAAGAAGCTAAGCATGCTAAGACTTCAGTTTCCTGTGATTCTCTTATGCTTGATTCAATCTCAAGAGCAGATACGATCCCGGGAATGGACATCAGAACTGATGATGCTGATGTAGGACACGAGGCTAAGATTGGCCGTATTAGTGACGAGGCAGTATTCTACCTTATGTCCAGAGGCCTCTCCGAAGAGGATGCAAGAGCCATGATCGTAAGCGGCTTTGCAAATCCCGTTTCCAAGGAACTTCCTTTAGAGTATGCGGTTGAGATGAACAATCTCATCAAGCTTGAGATGTCAGGTGGCTGATAGAAATCTCGTAATCATTTACACTTATATTTTTAAGGATAAATAAGATGGATTTAAAGATGAAGGTTAATCACTTGCCTGCCTTGACTTACAGATTTTTAAAGTCAAATGACAGCGAGATAGATTTAAAAGACATAAATATAGAAGATACAGTTAGTCCTGATCCGGAGGACGTTCCCAGTGGCGTTACTGTAGAAAAAAATGTATCTGAAGCAGATGTAGCCAAGCTTTTCCAGGCTGCAAAGGATAAGATAAAATCTAAGGACAAAGGTCTTGCAGGTCCAAACGGCGATACATTCCCTCTTAATAAGGGACAGATAATCCGTAGCGGAATGGGCATCGAAGTAGATAACCTTATGGACGAAATGAAGGTTTTATCTACAGTTATTACAGCTGGTGAAGGTGTTAAGGCTACAGAGCCTATTCATATAAGATATAGCCTTGCAGACGGCGACTGCACTCTTGGAAGGCAGGTAATCTGTGCTAAGAAGGACTCTGAGATCACTGTGATCATGGAGTATGATTCAGAGGCAGAAGCAAATGGACTTCTTGGAATAAGCACAAGACTTCTTGCTGAGGAAGGTGCTAAGATAAACCTTATCAAGGTTCAGATGCTTTCTGAAAAACAGGTTCATTTTGACGATATCGGCGGAGTGGTAGATGACAGAGCTGATATTGACGTTATTACAATGCAGCTTGGCGCCGGAAAAACCTGGCATGGCTGCTGCGTAAATCTTCTTGGAAAGAACAGTGTTTTCAATAATCATACAGGATATCTGTGTCGTCATGAGCAGACTTATGACATGAACTATATTGCAGATCAGTATGGTGAAAAGACTGAGTCAAATATGGTATTTAGAGGTGTTCTCTTAGATAAAGCAGAGAAGACTTTCCGCGGAACTCTTGACTTCAAGGCAGGAAGTTCAGGTTCTGTAGGTGATGAGCAGGAGGATACACTTCTTCTTAGTCCTGATGTTATAAACAGAACTGTTCCTGTAATTCTGTGTCAGGAAGAGGATGTGGATGGTAGACACGGTGCTACTATCGGACAGCTTGGAGATGATACTTTATTCTATATGCAGAGCAGAGGTATCGATGAGGATTCTGCCAAGAAGCTCATGATCCGTGCGCGTATGGAGAGTATCGCCCGCATGATTCCGGATGAGGCGATTATTGTAAGGATTCAGCAGTTTATAAGAACTATTTTGTAATTTACTGGCAGTAGTATTTTTGTGAGGGGTAGGAAGAATTATCTTATGATTAAGGAGCAGCGTTATGTCAAAGGCTGAAGATTTCCGAAAGGATTTCCCCATTTTGAACAAGGGGGATTACATATATTTCGATAATGCGGCAACATCTCAGAGACCGACAGTTGTTGTAGATGCAATAAAGGATTTTTATGAGAATTCTAATGCTAATCCCTTGAGAGGTTTATATGACTGGAGCATGGATGCAACAGAGCGATATGAGAACGCAAGGAAGACAGTTGCCGATTTTATAGGAGCTAATTCTTCCGAAGAGATCATTTTTACAAGAAATACTACAGAATCACTTAATCTCGTGGCATACAGCTATGGCCTTGAGAATGTAAATGAAGGCGATGAAGTAGTTATCAGCGTTATGGAGCACCACAGTAATATTCTTCCCTGGCAGATGGTTACAAGGAAGAAGAATGCGAAGCTTGTGTACCTGGAGCCTGACGAAGAAGGTGTTATCACAGAGGCTGAATATAAGTCCAAGATTACAGATAAGACCAGGATCGTTTCAATCGGTCATGTTTCCAATGTTTTCGGTGTTACAAATCCTGTTAAAGAGATAGCAGCATATGCACATGAGAAGGGCGCTACAGTGATAATGGATGGAGCCCAGGCTGCACCTCATATTCCTGTTAACGTACAGGATCTGGATGCTGATTTTTATGCTTTTTCCGGACATAAGCTTATGGCACCCATGGGAATCGGCGTATTATATGGTAAAAAGAGCATTCTGGAGAACATGAAGCCTTTCCTTACAGGTGGAGAGATGATCGAGTATGTTACAAGAGAGGATGCAACCTACGCAGAGCTTCCTCATAAATTTGAGGCAGGAACGGTCAATGCTGCAGGAGCAGTTGGACTTGAGGCTGCAATTAAGTATCTGCAGGGCGTAGGATTTGACTTTATCAAAGAGCAGGAAGATAAACTTGCAGCCCGCATGATAGAGGGTATGAAGAAGCTTCCCTATATTAAGATATATGGTTCTTCAGATCCTGAAAAACACAGCGGAATTGTGACATTTACTATGGATGGTGTTCATCCTCATGATATTTCTTCAGTTTTAAATGATGATCATGTGTGTGTAAGAGCAGGACATCACTGTGCTCAGCCTCTTATGCAGTTTATCGGAGCAGGATCTACTGCAAGAGCCAGCGTTTACTTCTATAATACAGAGGAGGAAGTAGACAGATTCTTAGAGCACCTTTCAGGAATTCGTTCTGTGATGGGATATTGATTTTGAAATTATTTCAGAGTGCTAGGTGGTTTCTTGCCAAGCACTCTGCTTTTTTGTATTATGATGTGAGTATTATTTAGTTTCATAAGAAAGAGGCTATAAATGGATTTAAAAGGATTATATAGAGAAATTGTAAATGAGCATAATTTAAGACCTGTACATAAGGGAAAAATGGAAAATCCCGATCTGGTCCTTAGAGGCGTTAATCCAAGCTGCGGAGATGATATCACATTGCAGCTTAAGGTGGTTAACGGCGAAATCGAAGATGCTATGTTTGATGGCTCAGGATGCGCTATTTCACAGGCTTCTGTTGATATGATGGCAGATCAGATCATTGGTCGTTCCAAGGAGGATGCTATACGTCTTGCAGGAACATTCATGGGCATGATCAAAGGTGAGATTAAGGATGAGGAGCAGCTTGAGGAACTTGATGAGGCAGCAGCCCTTCAGGATATATCTCATATGCCTGCAAGAGTAAAATGTGCAGTTCTTGGTTGGAAGACCATGCAGGAGATGCTGGAGCACCCTGAAAAGGCCGGAGATGTTTCTACTGAGAAAGAGTAAGAGTTGCATAAAGAATTTGTAAGTGTTATTATTTGATTAGGCAAAAGAAAGAAGATACACATAAGTCGAAACATGTTAACAAAAAAGCTAGGAGTTGCAGCTCCTAGCTTTTTCTATGCCGTTTTTAGCGAGGTGGCTTAATCCTCAGGCTGGTTGTCGTCGTCTCCCTCCAACCATTTACAAATGTAATAGGCGGTTACACTTGCCATGAGAGAAACTAGAAAGGCAACACATAAGTCGTACATGTTAACACCCCCTTTCGTGCCATAGTCTAGGGGTTCGACAACGTCGTCTATTATAGCATACGGAATTCTATGTTTGTCTATAGAATGATAATAATGAGCCATGCCGACAGACTCGAAAATCGCAAGCGAAAGGTTGTGGCCACGCGAGATTCGAAATTCACTACGTGAATTTCTCATTTACGCGGCATTCGCCGCATAAATTAAAAGAATAGGTGAGATAAGCCATGCCGCCAGACTCGGAACCGCTTTGCTTGTTCCTCGTTGTCGCGGCGTTCGCCGTATAAAAAAGAAGATATATATAATTCTTAGTATGCAAGCATCCACGAATTATATATATCTTCTTTTTTGCATGGCTCATCACTTCGCACAAAAAAAGTACCGCCCCATGAGATATACTCACAAAACAGTACTCGGCGTGCGCCTCCAGGGGCTCGAACCCTGGACACCCTGATTAAGAGTCAGGTGCTCTACCAACTGAGCTAGAAGCGCTTATTTATTGGTGTGTCGCTGTCTCAACGACAAGTGATATATTACTACGGATTATTTTATAATGCAAGCATTTTTTTCAATTTTTTTTATTTTTTTCTATGTTTTTATAAAAGCCTAGTAAAATGGCGTGTCTGAGGCTTAAAAAAGATTTTTAGTTTCCTATAAAACATCAAATTTCTATTAATATATCCCATTATGCAACAAAAATGAAAGTTTTGTTCTCTAAATTTAAAGAGATAAAAGTTAAAAGAATCTATATTGGAACATGGAGAACGCTAATAGATGTATTGTCCCAAAAACAAAAGCGGCAAATTACATTGGCATACGAATAAGGGAGGTGCAAACATAATGAAACCTATCAGAGAGGTTAGAGAAAAAGCTTATCCCGATGGGGGATTTATAACAACATTAGATATAGAAGATCATGACATCTTTGTTTATCAGGGCAAGGATAACATGTTTAGCGATGTGATCAATTACGGCTTCACGGCTCCGACACTTCTGGTACTTGGAGATGAGGCATTTACAGAGGATGAGGCTGCTGATTATGCAAAAGAAAGCGGATTATCAGATATAGCAGGGGAGAATGGCGGAACAGTCATATTCCTTAATCCAACAAAGGGAGGCTCTTGGGATCAGGAGCCATATGGTCTATATGAAAAGATAATGGAGAAGCTAAAGCTTACCCAGTGGAATTTCAAGCACGGTATCGTATACGACGACAAGATCCCTAAGAACTTCTTTGAAGAGAGAATGAGAAAGGAGCATCCCCTCGAGGATGAGACACCGGAATACTATATTCTCGGAAGCTCAGTAGCAGTATATGTATTTGCTAAGGGTAAGGGTGCCGATTATATAGGAAGGTTCTACCTTAAGCATATAGAAGGAAACACATATTTAGGAGACTTGGGAGAGGGAGACCTGTCTATTACAGCGGCGCTTTTTGAGAACATGAATGAAGCTCCAATTATCACTAATAAAGAGCTTCATCTTGTATCTGTAGGAAACAACGACCTTATTAACTCTGTATTTTTAAGTAGCGGTGCGGTTGTAAATGTATACGAGGAGCCGGATATCAGAAAGCAGTACGACGA
>JAILPB010000067.1 GCA_024690485.1 Butyrivibrio sp.
ACAGAGAAAACTTGGGATTTTAACACCATTCGAGAAGTACGAGCAGTATCTGGCGGTAGCATAAAAACTGCCACCAGATCAACAATCTGATGGCAGAAAATTTTGTTTTTTCTATTGTCTACTTGACGGGTAGCAGTTCATCTAATGCGACAGCCCCTTTTTCTATCTTATTTTCTCTTATCAGATGTTCAGAAGATCACTATAAACTGCAAGTGCTCCGTCTGTCTCATGTGCAAGTACCTTCTTAGCAAGTACCTTACCAAGCTGAACACCTTCCTGGTCGAAGCTGTTAAGATTCCATACAAATCCCTGGAACATAACCTTATTCTCGAAGTGAGAAAGAAGTGCGCCAAGTGACTTAGGATTGAGCTCGTCACCAATGATGATGCTTGAAGGACGTCCGCCCTTAAAGTTCTTGTTGAGGTTCTCATCCTTTTTACCACAAGCAAATGCTACGATCTGAGCTGCTACGTTAGCGCAGAGCTTCTGCTGGCTTGTGCTGCCCTGGATATCAACGTCATTCTGAAGCTGGCTGTTCTTGAAGCCGATGAACTGCATCGGGATAACGTCTGTTCCCTGGTGAAGGAGCTGGTAGAAGGAGTGCTGTCCGTTTGTACCGGGCTCACCGAAGATTACGGGGCCTGTTACATAATCGATAGGCTCACCGAAGCGGTTAACGCTCTTACCGTTAGACTCCATATCAAGCTGCTGAAGGTGTGCCGGGAAACGGCTAAGTCCCTGTGAGTAAGGAAGAACTGCAGTTGAAGGATATCCAAGGATATTTCTCTCATAGAATCCGATCATTGCATCAAGCATTGCAGGGTTCTTCATCATATCCTTCTCAGCTGCGAGCTTATCCTCTGCTGCTGCACCATCAAGGAACTGTGCGAATACGTCAGGACCAAATGCAAGTGAAAGAACTGCTCCGCCTACACCTGATGTTGAGGAATAACGTCCACCGATATAGTCATCCATGTAGAAGGCTTCGATGAAATCATCGCTCTTTGCAAGAGGAGATGTCTCAGAAGTAACTGCTATCATGTGCTTTGAAGAATCAAGGCCTGCCTTCTTAAGGGCATCCATTACAAAGCTCTGGTTTGTAAGTGTCTCAAGTGTTGTACCTGACTTGGATACAAGAATGAAGATTGAGTGAGCAACATCAACACTGTTAAGAACAGCAGATGCATCATCAGGATCTACGTTACTGATGAACTTTGCTTCCATCTTGAAGTTGCCTGTTCTGTGTGCCCAATTCTCAAGAGCAAGGTACATAGCTCTGGGACCAAGATCAGATCCACCGATACCGATCTGAACTACTGTTGTGAACTTCTCACCCTTCTCGTTAGCGATCTCGCCTGAGTGAACTTTGTTTGCAAAGTCAGCAATTCTCTGCTGCTCTTTTACATAGAACTCACGCTTGTTAACGCCATCAGCCATAACATCGTTACCGAGCTGGCCTCTTGTGAGCTGGTGAAGAACCATTCTCTTTTCGCCTGTATTGATTACCTCGCCGTTGTAGAGAGCTTCAAACTTCTCAGAAAGCTGAGATTCCTTAGCAAGCTTATCAAGTGCTGCAAGGATATCATCGTCGATTTCCTTTGCTGCATAGTTGTAGCTAAGACCTTCAGCCATTTTCACTGAGTATTTCTTTACTCTCTCAGCGCCGGAGTCACCGGTCATTGCTGAAACGAGATCGATGTGTTTTACATTTTTTAATTCCTTATAGGAATCAAGTGTATCAAGGTTTTTCCAATTAACCATTTTGTAGAATCCTCCTAATGTTTTGGTTATTTCTACTTTCGCGTTCAAGTTTAGCAAAACTTAGGTGGAGCCGCAACATTTTAGTCCTTAAATATTGATTAATAATTTTTTTTATTTTGCAAGACGAATTACATTCCAGCTCTTTGAAGGAAGGATCGTGTTAAGGATACCCTTTTCAACCTTAGTGTCCTTGCCCTCTGTGGGAGCTACTGTATTAGGCTTCTTTTCAGTATTGACTGCCTTAAGGTCATCATTTGTAAGAACGATGTGATCAACAACCTTGTAGCCTGCATACTGACGAAGGTCACATGTGAGCTCGAAATCATCTGTAAGATTCTTATTTACTGCAAAGATTGTGATTGTCTCATTTTCATCATCAGCTGTAACTACGCTGTCGATGTAAGGAGCATCGCCGTGCTTACTCTCGTAGGAAGGAGACTTAACTACTGTGTTAAGAACTGTTCCTCTTCCATAGAGACTTGCGTGCATGTAAGGATAGAAAATTGTCTGTCTCCATGCGCCTGTATCGCTTGTCATGATAGGTGCGATAACATTTACGAGCTGAGCAAGGCATGCGATCTTAACTCTGTCTGCGTGACGAAGGAGAGTGATGAGCATTGAACCAACAAGGAGTGCATCCTCGAAGTTATAAACGTCCTCAAGCTGATGAGGGTGCTCGCACCATTTCTCAAGCTTCTTATCCTGCTCGTTGCTGTGATACCATACATTCCACTCGTCGAAGGAGAGGTTGATGGTCTTATCCTTTCTCTTAACAGCCTTAACATAGTCGCAGATTGAGATAACCTGTGAGATGAACTTATCCATAGCTACGCTGCTTGCAAGGAAGTTAGGTGTATCATCCTCAGCGTTGCCGTAGTAGGTATGAAGTGAAAGATAATCAACTGAGTCATAGCTGCACTCGAGAACCTTTCTCTCCCACTCACCGTATGTATCCATGTAAAGTGAAGATGATCCGCAAACAACTGTCTCAATTGAAGGATCAACCAGCTTCATGATATGTCCGGCTCTTCCGGCCTTCATGCCATACTCCTCAGCTGCCATGTGACCGATCTGCCAGGGGCCATCCATCTCATTACCAAGGCACCAGAGCTTGATGTCATGAGGATCCTTAACGCCGTGCTTGATACGAAGGTCACTATAGTATGTGCCGCTCTTGATATTGCAGTACTCTACGATATTCTTAGCTGCATCAATATCTCTTGTTCCAAGGTTAACTGCCATCATGGGCTTTGTGTTAGCCTTCTTACACCATGCCATGAACTCGTTAAGTCCGAACTGGTTTGTCTCAACAACGTTCCATGCAAGCTCGATTCTGCGAGGACGATCCTCCTTGGGACCTACGCTGTCTTCCCAGTTAAAGCCTGATACGAAGTTTCCGCCGGGATATCTTACGATCGGAACATGAATCTCGTTAATAAGATCAAGAACGTCCTTACGGAAGCCGTCCTTATCTGCGAACTTATTTCCGGGCTGATAAATACCCTCATATACTGCTCTTCCAAGGTGCTCAAGGAATGAGCCGAATATTCTCTCATCGATCTTGCTGATCTCAAAATCTCTGTCGATACAGAGCTGAGCCTTCTGTAACTTTTTTGCCATTTTGTAACCCTCCGTTTTTAATATATTATGAAAAAAGATAACTAAAATTATTGTCTTTTTATCCTGTGATAATGCTATTATTACAGAGTAAATTCCACTTTTAAATGTCTTTTTATCCATAAATATTGACTTTTCGTCCGGTTTATCTTATTACAATATAAATACAATTTAAGCCTTCCCCTTAGGGGGAAGGTGTCAGCGAAGCTGACGGATGAGGGGGAAACCTTGTTCAAAACCGACTACTGTGGCTACAATTACCACAATCCAGACAAAGACATAATATATCGTCCAAACGGAAGCGGAGATTACCTCTTTCTTCACATAACATCGCCTATGTACTTCTATTTTCCTGCCTCCGACGCACCCACACACTCTAATGATGCAGTAGAACTCGCTCTCACTACCCGCTCTGACATCATCGAACGTGATGGTGTAAAGCTCGTAAGGAAAACCGCAACTCCCGGGGACTGTATATTATTTTCTCCCGGGAACATCCAATACTACGAAGCTATTACTTCCTTCTCAAACTCCTTCGTACACTTTTCCTGTGATCCCGAGGAAATACAGGGTCTTCAGATATCCATGAATACCCTGTTTCACCCAGGCGATGACGAGATGATCGTGGATACCCTTCGTAAAATTCAGTTCGAGTATCTATCAAGACAGCAGCGCAGAGAGCGTATGATCGACCTACTCATAAAGCAGCTCCTCATCGCTGCGGAGCGCAGTGTCACAGGTCCTGCAGAGGAGATTGAACAAACCGAGATATATTCTTTTTTGACAGCTTACAGGGTAAACATGCTCCAGAGATGTTCGGAAGAATGGAGCATAAAAAAAATATGTAAGGAGACTCATCTTGGAAGAAGTCAGCTCTATCACTATTACAAAGCATTCTTTTATGCAAGTCCTAATGATGACATCATCGCGGCCAGAATCGATAAAGCAAAGCATTTACTTACAAATAAAGAGCTTAGAATCTTGGACGTTGCTGCTCAATGTGGATTCACAAATATCAATCACTTCAATCGCTATTTCAAGCAGGAATGCGGCATGTCTCCAAGTGAATACCGTGGCAAATAAAAAAAAGAACATCGCTAAAAGCTACCCGTCTTAGCGAATGTTCCTTTAAATTTCATGTTATATCCGAATTATTATGAATCGAAGAACTGACGGCCATCCTCTGTCGCAAGTCTCTCTGTCTTAGGATATGTATAAATTGCATCGTTATCCTTGTTTGACTTAAGGTAATCTGCAAACTTAGCAGCATACCATTTTGCAAAAACAAGATTATGCATGCAGCAGTTACCACAGTTCTCAGGTTCTACACCGGGAACTTCCTCTGAATCCTTAACAGAATCAAATGCTCTGATCAGAAGATCTACTATCTCCTTGGGAGCACGGTTACCCTTCAAAATGAGGTAGAAGCCTGTAAGACATCCCATGGGTCCCCAATAGATAACCTCGTCCTTCCAATCAGGATCGTTTCTAAGAAATGTAGCAATGATGTGCTCAAGAGAGTGCATTGCAGATACATCAACACAAGGCTCTATATTAGGTCTTGTGACTCTCACGTCATAGGTTGTAATCTTGTTTCCTGCGATATCATCAACTCTGCTCTCAAAAATTCCGGGAACAATCTTTGTATGGTCTACTGAAAAGCTAGGTATTAAATCCATTCTCTTTATCTCCTTTTATATTTTATTATAATCCTTTTATGAATCTCTCTGTAAGGGCTGCGCTATCTGCTGCTGCCTTATCTTCAAAGTCCTGATAATCCATTATATCACTTCCGTCTGCTTTATCAGAAATAGCTCTAAGGATTACAAAGGGAATCTTATTCAAAAGGCATGCCTGCGCAATTCCGGCACCCTCCATCTCACAGCAAAGACCATCAAATTCCTTCTTAATCTCATCCTTTACAGCGCTGTCAGATATGAACTGATCTCCGGAGCAAACTCTTCCATCCCAGAGCTTGCCGGTAATATTGGCATTAGCTGCTGCCTTCTTGATATTCTCGATCATCCACTTATCTGCAGGGAACTCACGAAGCCCTGTCTGGGGAATCTCACCCTTTTTATATCCAAAAAGTGTTGCATCAACATCATGGTAAACCACATCAGTTGATACCACGAAGTCACCAATATCGATCTTCGCATCAAGAGATCCTGCTGCCCCGGTGTTGATAACATGTGTAACATTGAAATCATCAACAAGAATCTGAACGCAAAGCGCTGCATTAACCTTGCAGACACCGCTCTTAACAACAACTACGTCCGTATCCCCAATCTTACCCTCATTGAACACCATGTTGGCCTTTGTGAGAGTCTTGGATACTGTCATCTCCTTCTTGAGGCTCTCTACCTCAATTTCCATGGCTCCGATAATTCCGATTTTATAACTCATAATTTGTCCTCTTTATTAAAAATTATTATATATTCATGCCGTAAATTTCATCCCGCACTTAGTGCAAAACTTATTGTTAAAGGGAGCCGGTGTGCCGCAGTAACTGCAGGTTTTGCGCTGTGCCCTGCCATAAACAAAGGGTGTTCCCGGTTTATGAATCTGAACCAGTCTCATCTGCTGTGGCCATATATCAACCTGCCTTCCTCTCACAATCTCCTTTCCTAAGTCCCTGCTTATCTCATACCTTGCACCACAAATCTGATCCTCTAAATAGTAATGGTAATTCCATCTGATAAAAGTGGGTATGAAAAACAGTGTAAATGCTCTTCTAGACATGATCAGTCTGAAACTTCCCTGTCTCCCGCAGTTTGGACAATTAAGGATAATCTCTTTCTTAGAATTCTTGATAATTGTCTTTGATCCATAAATTAGTAACATAACAAAACTTTCCCCTTAATGATTTCTGAATCCCCTCAGAGAGTTATTATGAACTACCTCCACCGACTCTGCGTCGGAAGAGGTTTCTGTTATGCCGCAAAGCGGCATGAACCTTTGGGATGCTTAACGCATCCCAAAGAACAGGGCATGTCCACTATGCCCCTATCCCATTGGGTTACCTTTGGGAATACTTTTCTTAAGATATTGGCAGCTCCATTTATATCTGCATTTGTTATTGTCCCATCGTAGTGCCTGTAAAGTCCACGTTTTATCCTTTTTCCGGAAAAAACATAGTCAGCCTTACTTCCCTTTTTATACACAGGGATCTCATCCATCGCAAGAAAATCCGCTTTGGATGTATAGCTCTCTTCCGTAAGTGCAAACCTTATCCCGTATTCAGCAAG
>JAILPB010000095.1 GCA_024690485.1 Butyrivibrio sp.
AAAGTACCTGAGAGAAAGGAAAAAGTTACGTGAAAAAGGACAATTCAAAGATCAAACAAATAGCAGATTCATTAGGATTATCCGTTGCCACAGTTTCTGTTGTGTTAAACGGCAGAGGCGACTCAGTAAGAATTTCCAAGAAAACTCAGAAAAAAGTCTGGGATGAGGCTAAAAAGTTTAACTACACACCAAATATCTACGCAAGACGTCTTCGTACCGGAGTTGGCTCGGACAATACCTACGTTATCGCAGCCTTTTGGAATGTTACCTACTATCTAAATGAGATGTTTGCTGCCCTTACGAGAGCAGTAATGGAGCAGGAAGAAGAGAAAGGTATTAACATTGAGCTGGTAGTTGTGCCCTATACAAGCGGAATGATATCAGAAGAAGCGTATAAGATAAGCTCCAACAGATATTCCGGAGTTCTTGTCTTTGGACCATCCGGCAATGATACGGAATTTTTCAAGGAAAATGAGTTCAATATCCCGGTTATCTTTTGCAACAGACGAATTGATGGCTACAGCAGCGTAATCATCGATGATTTCCTTGCAGGAGAGATGTGTGCCATGCATTTCCATGAAAGAGGAATCAAAACGGCAGGACTTTTGGGTGTTGATCCCGATAATGCAGCTGCAACCCATCGTTGCCAGGGTTTTTTGGAAAAGGCAAAAGAGCTGGATATTTCCGTGAAAAAATCCTGGATAGTCAGTGACAATAGCAGAAATACCTCAAGTGGTTACAGCAGCATGAACAGAATGCTTGATAGCAGCAGCTATCCGGAAGGCTTGTATGTAATGTACGACACTGTTATCGTAGGTGTGCTGCGATCAATGAAGGAGCATGGACTTAAGTCTCCTGACGATATCGAGATAGTTTCTTATGGAGACAATGTGGTACTTCACTACCTGACACCTACAATTACGACTATCAGAGTGCCTACCACTCAGCTTGTGCTTTCAATGTTATCGCTTCTTATAAGCGTTCTTGAGGGGAAAAAGACGGCAACAATAATAAAGGAAGATCCTTCCATGGTTTATAGGGAGAGTTCCCCTTCGCCGCAATAATTTAGAGAGGGAAGTGATAAAGTATATGAGTTTTTCGATGAGTAAGTATAAAAAATATCTAGGTAGCGTTGATCTGTATAAAAAAGTATCACTTATAGCACTTCCAATAGCCCTTCAAAACCTTATCCAGATTGGTGTAAATATGATGGATACTGTTATGTTGGGAACCCTTGGGGAGACAGCTTTGTCTGCTTCCGCACTGGCTAATCAGTTCATAACTATCTACCATATCTGCAGCATGGGTATAGGAATGGGAGCTTCCGTCCTTGTGTCCAGATTCTGGGGAATGCAGGATATGAAATCCCTTAAGAAAACCGTCACCATAATGCTTAGACTGTGCCTTGGATTTGCACTGGTTTTTGCAGTGCTAACAGCACTTTTCCCAGGACAGATCATGAGAATCTACACACCTGAGCAGGATGTTATAAGGGAAGGAATGAATTACTTTTTCTGGTCAGTTCCTACATATTTCTTACTGGGTCTGTCCCTTGACTGTACTTTGGTAATAAGAAGTATGGGAAGGGCTATGGTGCCGCTTGTATGCTCGATTCTCGGATTTATGTCCAACCTGTTTTTTAACTATGTATTTATTTTCGGTAAGTTTGGAGCACCAAGAATGGAGGTTGCCGGAGCAGCCCTTGGAACTCTTATTGCGAGAATTATCGAGTTTTCCATGATTGGTGGATATTTCTTCTTCATTGAAAAGAAGCTGGCTTACAGAATTAAGGATATCTTTATGAAGTGCGATGACCTTGTTAAAGAGTATCTGGTCATCAGTATTCCTGTGGTTATAAGTGACGGACTTATGGCTCTTGGTAACAGCGCAGTAGCCATGATTATGGGAAGAATCGGCACAGCATTTGTCTCTGCTAATTCAATAACAACTGTTACACAGCAGCTGACCACCGTACTTACGCAGGGCGTAGCCCAGGCAGGATGTATAGTTACAGGCCATACTCTTGGTCAGGGAGATAGAGAGAAGGCTCAGTATGACGGTTATGCCTTTGCAATCTTTGGTCTGGTGATGGGCGCAATCGCAGGATTTATCGTATTCCTCATAAGCGGTCCTGTTGTAAACATGTATAACATAACAGATGATACAAAAAATATCGCCATGCAGCTAATGAGCTCCATAGCGATAATAATCATTTTTCAATCTACGAATTCCATCCTTGCAAAAGGTGTTCTTCGCGGAGGCGGGGATACCAGATTCCTCATGGTGGCAGACGTTTTATTCCTGTGGATAGCTTCTGTACCTCTTGGAATCCTTGCAGGACTTATCTGGCATCTGCCGGCATTCTGGGTATACTTCTTTATCAAGATCGATCAGATAATCAAGTGCGTATGGTGCGTTCTCCGTCTTAGAAGCGGAAAATGGATAAAGGCTATTAAAGGGGCATGAAAATGCCTCTTTTTTGTAGGGGGAATATTTATTGAATCGGGTTTGTTGTAAGTTTTCAGTGATTTTTGGAGAAAGCTTTATTTCGCTGTTTACATAGATATAGTACAGTGATTTTACATAAATTGACGATTTCACTGCCATGCAATATCTTCCGATTTCTTTGTTGCTATAAACATCAATACAACACCAACTGCAGAAATAACAGACCCTATTATCAGAATGGTTCTAATTGGGAGATATTCAATCATGTAGCCGCCAAGGACATTGGCAAGCATTCCGGTAATTCCTGTTGTGGCAACGCCCATAAATGCCTGCGCTTTTACGGCATCTTTTTTATCTACCAACTTGTCCGCAAAATATACAGAAGCGATTATGTAAAAAGCAGAATAGAAAAAATGAATGCAGTGTATCAGGATAAAACCGTTGATATTTGTGACAA
>JAILPB010000098.1 GCA_024690485.1 Butyrivibrio sp.
TGTTCACCTACCCCGGGGAAAAGAGAGACTCCGGAATAGAGGACGCATCCATAGTTGCAACACATCTTATGCTTGCTGCATATGATGAAGGTGTTGACAGCTGTTGGCTCAATTTCTTCGATCCCGACAAGCTTGCAGAAGAACTCGGTCTTCCTGAAAATGAAGAGATCCTTATGCTTCTTGATCTTGGATATGCAGCAGAAGGAGCAGGACCACTGGATAACCACAACAGCAGGAAGCCTTTATCAGAGACTGTAAGTTATATGTAATTGAACATCAGAGTTTCTTACGCATGAGTCTGTAAGCTGATGGTTAAAAGAAATAGAGGCAAGCATAAACAGATAATTAACACCTAAGGAGATGGCATTTAGTCATCTCCTTTTTTCGTGGGGATGCAGATAAATACTGGCTTTGAGAAGTGCTATATTTATAGGACACATAAAAGTTTATCTTGTTTATAACAGAAAAACAAAACGGCTTTAATTGAAAAACTTAACGCAACAAAATCATTGTAATTCCCGAAAAGTTGTTGCAATGACTTTTGCGATAGTGTCAAATGATCTATGAAAAAACTGGGGCTAAAGAATAGGCTCAGAATGAACCTTGAAAATGTAGATATGTAGGTTGTGGTAATCTGACGCCACCCTTGACAGCACAAAAAATAACTGCTGTAGGTTAATCACCGACGGCGAAGAACTCAAGAACAATCAGATTTTCTCCGTCGATTTCAGCAGTGTAGCAGTTATTTTTTGTGCCATCAAGGGCAAGCCGCTAAAGCGGTGGCTGGGTTATCACCTCGGGCTCAGAATCTAAGAACAATCAGCTTGCGGCCTGAAGTTCCATGATCTTCTTCTGACCAAAGTAAATCATGAGCTGCCACTTGGCAGGCATGTTCTCGGCTTTGGAAAGTATGTCATCAACTACTGGTGGTTTGAAGCCATTGAACTTATGAGGCCTCAGGAAGTTATAGTAGGCAACCCACAAAGTCAGATCATAGTTAGCGCCATCGTAGTTATCAAACCCATTAGTGATTCGATAAGATGCCTTATAGGTGCGGTTAAGACGCTCAATCATCTGTTTAAAAGGGCGATATTCTTTGGACACTTCATCGTTGTTCTGAAGACCGATGACCTGTGTGATCTCAAACTTGAATCTGTCACCGAACTGCCTAAAGAACTGTTGGGATGCAAGCGGATACGCACTATACCCATCAGCGATAAACTTAAAGTTTTTGGGAAGTTCAGACATACCTTTGAAGGCCATTCTCATTGCGAGTATGCATGGACCTACGCCACGGTTGTCAGATACCTGATAACCAATGATGGCTCTGGTAGCAGCATTCAGAATAAGCCAGATATAACCTTTGATTCCACGGACTTTGATATATGTTTCATCTGCAGCAAAGGCATTGCCTTTCTCATAAGGGTAATTGTCAACAAAAGGCTTTATACAGATGGCAGCTGTCTTACAGTAGTTAGCAACCTGCTGATGAGATATAGATATCCCATACAGATCAGATAATGCCTGTCTTGTTTTTCTCAAAGACAGTCCGAGATTGACATGGAACGTAAGGCACAGGGACATGATGTGAGCGTTGTGCTTGCTGAATTTAAGTGAGGATGCATTCTTTGGAAGAGAGTTCAGATCCATCTTAAAAAAATCTATCGAGAATTCGCGATAGATGTAGTGAAGCTTGTATTTATACTTGCCATTCTCTTCGGATAGATCCTCTTTATCGACTTTTTTAAGGTTGCTGAGATAGTAAGGACATTTGGGATTAACACACTTATGGATGGCGAAGTGCTTACGGTCTTTCTTGCGTACAAGAGTATGCTGGCAGTGAGGACATTTTAAAGATAACTGTTTATCAAAGCGATTGTCCTCAGGCGTAAAAGCAGTCTGGCAGATCTTACACATGAGCTGTCCAGCTCTGCCATTGTTTTTGTAGAGATATGGCTGTGGTGCATGACATGATGGACAAGAACATTCCTCCGGGATATCGCATTCTGAACGTCTTTTGATTGGTTTAACAGGTTTGCCATAGCGCTGAGTATAGTAGTTGTTAAGGTCCTTCCAGTCCCAATCCTGATGGTAGTAGACAATCCTTGGAAGTTCATCAACTTTGAACTTCTGATACTTGGGAGAATGGGAATCATCGAAAGCCCACTGCTTAAGAGGTATATATCTGCAGATAAAATTTATCAGCCAGCAGTTCTGCTGGTAGAGCTGTTGAATGAGTTGAAGTAAATAAAGTATAATGTCCATGAGCATTGTTTCCTTTGCTGGGAATGTTGGTTTGGCGATTGACATTATACCAAAAGAGGGGGTCAATGCTCTTTTTATTTTGGACTCCCGATAAATCAAGGTTTTAGAACAAAAAACGGGTAGTAAATTTGACACTACCCATATCTGCGACGGAGGATGAACATATGAGAAAAGAATTAGGATTTAATTCCGACTGGTTTTTTTATAAAGGAGATATCTCTTTTGAGAATAAAGAAAGCTATGACTGGGAGGCAATAAGCCTTCCTCATACCTGGAATAATCTGGACGGACAGGACGGAGGAAACGATTATTACCAGGGAAAGGCTTGGTACAGGAAAAAACTTGAAAAAGAGCTGATCCCTGAGGGATTTGACAGGGATGTGTTTGTAAGGTTCGGGGCTGCAAGTAAGAGAGCAGAAATCTATCTTAATGGGGAGCTTATCGGAATTCATGAAGGTGGTT
>JAILPB010000013.1 GCA_024690485.1 Butyrivibrio sp.
ATCAATCCTATAACGACAAGTGTAATTACGCTATCCATAGAAGTACCTCATTTCCCTTTAATCTTTAATCATTATAGCGTACTTTTAAATACTATTCACGCAATAAAATGACCACAACCGTTGGGCTGTGGTCTTTGCTTCATATAAAACTCATTTTTTTACGGAACAAAAATCTGAACAAAATTATAAAGCTCGCCATCGATGACGCCTACTGCCACAAGCATGCCGTCGGTGATATAGTATTCGGTGGCATCTTCTGACCATCCGGGATAATTATCGCCTTTAAACTCTCTTCCGATTAGGTATTCACTGTCAATATTGCGGTCGGCGCTATTTTCGTTGAACTTAAGGAGAGTGATCTCGCAGCTGTCTTTGATTCTAAAAGTAACATCTTCTTCGATAAGCTTCTTCAAGTTTCCTGAATTTAGCATCATGACAACTGTATATTCATTTTCGTAATCTTCTTTTTCAAGAGCATAGTAGAAATCGTCGGTGCTGCATTTTACAAGAAAACCATCATATCTTGTGGTGCCAAGAACGTCAGCTTTAAATGTCTCGTCAGTGTCATACTCGATTTCCTTGTTTACATCTTCAAAAGTTACAACCGTAAACTGCGTTCCGTTTGTAGAATAGATGGAGTCGCCGATAGATGCGGCTTCGACGATGTCCGCCTTGATCTTTTCTTCGCGATACAGATCACCGGTAAGAGACTTTTCATCAAAACTCTTAACCTGCATTAACAGGGTGTTGTCATTGTCATAGTATTTTACTGCGTCGAAGGATGCGGCATCTGCATTTCCAATGCAGGCAACTGAGATTTTGTCAGAGCCAAATATGTTATCCCCTGCAAAAGTGATGATAGGGAAGGAAGTTGTTTCATCGCTAAATGCCCCTTCCGTAGTATCATCAGCTGATCCAAAATGGAAGGTGATATTTTTTCCATTCGTTTCATAATCGAAGGGAACACTTGAAATACCATCAGGTGTCTGGGTATGGCCGGAGGTTTCATTATCAAATACAATGTAGCTTGTGACATTGTACTGATCATCTTCAGGATATGCAGCGTAGACTGCTCCTTTCAGGTTCAAAGTACCATCATCTGATACGCCTGCAGGCTGGAAACTAAGAATTTCTGAGCTGAGATATTTATCATTTAGCTCATCAAATAAAGAAGAATCCGCAGGTACATCCGATTCATCCTTTTTGTAGTTATGATAATCTCCATCTTCAGCCTCTGTGTAATTTACATTTGACTCTTCTGTAATGACATACTCGCAGGTTCTCTTGTCCACATATGCCTTCTGTACAGAGTTTCGATTCTGCAGGATGAGGCTGTTGTCATCTGTTAAAGCTATGGGATAGGCTGTACCGGCTGTCTGTACTGTGGTGACCTTCTGTACGGAGCCATCCTTTTCTGCAAAAATTGTGGCTTCATAAGTAGCCTGATGACCTTCAAGATCGTCAAAGGTATAGCTTGTTACAAGGAGAGCATCCTCGCCTTCGCAGATAGGAGCGTAGGTATAAGCCTGCCCCGGATGCAGAGAAGCGATTAGTTCATCAAACGAAGATGCCGGTGAACTCTCATCAGTACCTTCAGTAGTGTTTTCATCAGTACTTTCATCAGAAGGCTCATCAGCTTCTATGGTAGAACTATCTGCGTTATCTGAGTTTACTTCGGTCTCCTCTGCCGGAGATTGGTTTTCGTTGCTATTAGTGGAAGTTTCGCTGGCTGCCTTGCCGCAACCACTGACAATAGATGCTGCCAATACTGTTGACAGCATTAGTGAAATAAATTTTGATCTCATATTTTCCCCCTCAGAAATTTTAATATGAAAAGATAATAGCATAGTTAAATTGAGTGTGGGACAAATGATGGACATAGGAGTAGAAAACTAATTCCAATACAGATTTTGTAGATTTTACAGAAAAAACAGAAAACGCAGAAAAGTGTAGATAATACAGAAAACGCAGAAAAATATAGTTGATACAGATTTGACAGAAAATACAGAAAAACGTATAACAACGTATGGTGTGAAATTACACGCGGTTGTGTTATGATTTCAGAATAGAAGGTATGACGTATCGAGCAGGAAACTCGATGTTTTTATTGGGGAAAATTAGGGTATGAAAAAGAATAAACTTACTATGCACCAGGCCATTCTAGGGCTGGTTATCGGTTGTACTCTCTTTGCAATCGTTGCTCAGACAGTGGTTTTTGAAGTTATATCCAGACAGCAGATAAGGCGGGAAAGCCTCTTAAATAACGATGAAACGCTGGAGCGAATTGACGCAGAAATCAATTCCTATATCCATGAAAATATTGTAAAAATGCAGTCCATCTATAATGAAACGCAGATGGTTTATGACATGCGACATCATACCAACAGAAAGCGCAGAAAGCTCCTGGACTATTACTTTACGGCCTGGCATCTTTCAGAGAGAAGGTTTGATTCCGCAGATCAGCTCCTTGCAATGTATATCTATGACAATGAGAACAACCTCATTACTTCCCACAGAAAACAACCCTATAATTATCCGCACGATCTCTATGATACAGAGCAGTATGTTAATGTTAGCCATCTAAAAAGTTACCTTAAGTCCGATGATTACTCGGTTATGCTCTCAGGATATCATAACGAAGAAGCAGATCAGGACGTCATCAGATTTGTTTTAAAGCTCCATACCTACGACTATGACAGATCCCAGTTTGGATATATGATCTGCGACTTCGATACTCAGAATATATCTAACATCATGAGTAAATACATATCCTCAAGAGATGTGTATGTGTGGCTTCAGCCCCAGGGAGATTCCCCAATTTCCCAGGTTGGTAATACCACAAGAGAAGAGAGTAAGATTTTTACAGACCTCACAAAGCTTGTGGCCACATCAACCGATGAGTTTCCTGAGTTTGAGGATGAGTATGGCTCATTTTATCTAAACAGCAGGGACTCAGAAAAATATAACCTGCACACCATAATGCTGACGCCTCAGTCACTTATGATGCACACCCAGAGTGCCCTTGCAAGGATGCTCATAGTGATAGCAATCATAATCATTTTGCTTACACTTTTCCTTGGAACCCTGATTTCAGGATACGTCTACAGACCTGTAAAGCAGCTAAGTAAGACTATTATTCAGATTAAAAACGGTGATACAGCCCTTAGAGCCAAAACTGACGGCTGGAGCGAAGAACTTCAGGTAATGGGTGATGAGTTTAATGAGATGCTTGACCAGATTCAGGAGATGGCAAGAGAGGAGTATGAGTCCAAGGTTCTTATGGAGAGAACCCAGTATAAAGTCCTTCAGGCTCAGATCAATCCTCACTTTTTATATAACACTCTAGATACCATGAGCGGAATTGCCGTGTCCCAGAACTGCACCATGGTCAGCGGACTTTGCCAATCTCTGTCAGCGATTTTCAGATACAGTCTGGACATATCGGATACCCAGTCAACACTTCAGCAGGAGATGGCCCATGTCAGAAACTACCTGTATGTTATGGACGTAAGGAACGGCAATACCATTAAATACACCTATCGCATAGATTCTGACACCCTGGAGGACAACATCCCCAGGATAACTTTGCAGCCAATTGTGGAAAACGCCCTACAGCACGGCCTTAGAAATACCAGAAGAAAAGATAAGGAACTCATCATATCAGCAATGCACAGGGATGAAAAGCTTGTCATAACCATAGAGGACAACGGCGCAGGAATGGACGCAGAGGCTATGAATGAGCAGCTTGCGAAGGCTGACATAAGCAGGATCGAGATGGGAAGGTCCATCGGAGTTATGAATGTAAACGCCAGAGTAAGGAGTGTATACGGAGAGGACTATGGAATTCATTTTGAAAGTAGCCCCGGTAATGGAACCAGAGCAGTAATAGAGCTGCCCATAGTAAAAGACAGCAGCGATAGCATGGCAGCAGTGTGATGCATAAAAGGGGAGGTTACGTATGGGTGTAAAATATAAGGTTTTATCTGCGGATGACGAATTGTGGAGCCGTGAAAATATAAGAAGAATGCTTTCCTGGGAGGATTATTCCATAGATTTTTTGGAGCCTGCCTGTGACGGGGAGGAAGTCCTTGAGAGAATCCCTGAGGAAAAGCCGGACATAGTAATAACAGACATAAATATGCCCTTTATAAGTGGCTTGGAGCTCCTTGACAGGATTCATTCAGAGTATCCTGACATCATAACCCTGGCTGTCAGCGGCTATGATGATTTCCAGAAGGTAAAGGGTGTGTTCATGGCAGGCGGAATCGACTATCTTCTTAAGCCTGTTGGAAAAGAGCAACTGGTTGATTCTCTGAGTAAGGCTCTGAAAACCCTTGAAGAGAGGGAAGCTGAAAAAGTAGTAAAAGAGGATAACCGACTGCGGGATAACTACGTCTCTTCGTTTCTTGAGGATGATGAGTTTTCATCTCTTTTAAACGGAAAGCTTTTCAGGCCCGGCAAGGAATCCCATATTCCAAGCACTAAGGCTTTTTCCGAGATGTCCACAATCCTTGTAAAATTTCATGACGTGGAAGTATTAAAACAGAGCTATAACAAGGATGTTTTAAGGATGAGCTACGACATGAAAAGGAGACTTAGAGAACTCATAGATGCAGAAAAAGCCATTGTTTTTAACTATACAGATAAGGTAAATGAATTCATAATCGAACTAAATGCCACACCTGCAAGGCTTAAATTCTTTGCGGACAGAATTTTGCAGACTTTTCCCATAGAAAGTCAGGGACCTGTAACCATAGTTTTGCATGACAGGGCAAGTTCCCTTGATGACATAGCAACTGTGTACAGGGAGATGATAGCAGAGCTTGTAACAAGACCTTTTGGCTGTGGACATAGCATAATCACCTGCAGTAGCGACAGAAAGGCACCTAAATTCCGGGGCAGATATACTGACAGGATAGAAAATCAGATTGCAGGCAGTATTGCAGGCGGAGATATCAGGCAGGCGAAAAATCTGATATTAGACACCGCAGGTCTAAAGAGGTGTGATGTGGAAAACTGGAGCCTTCTGGAAGTAACTCAGTTTACTACAAGGATAATAAATGCCATAGCTACCGCTGACCACAGCAGCGACAACAGAAGCTATGAGGAAGTTCAGGATGCCATAAACTACGGCCTAAGGACACTCAACAAGGACATAATCCTTGAAAATGTGGAACTTGCACTTTTAATAGCAGGAGGCGAAGGGGCAGCAGAAAATAGCTCCATAAGCAGCCAGGTGGAAAGTGTATATGACTACATTGGAGAGCATTACATGGAGCATCTTACGCTATCAGAGCTTGCAGAGCGCTTCTATGTTGAGCCAAGTTATTTATCTAAGAAGTTTTCACAGAAATACAACGAGACTATAACGTCATGCATCACCAGATGCCGCATGGACAGAGCAAAAGAGCTTATGAAGGATGAAAACAACAAGCTGGAAGTCATATCCTTTAACGTGGGTTATGATGATTACAACTATTTCAGCAGAGTATTTAGGAGATTTGAGGGAATAAGTCCAAGCGAGTACAGGAAAAGCTTGATCTAGGAGAACCTGCCTGTAGCATAGCTCAAAATCTATAGTACAAAATTTTCATAGTCAGAATTTCTAAATTGTGCTAATTACAAAAAAACCCAATTGCTAAAATGAACTTCGTAAACAGGAATCGTAAAAAACTGTTTACGGAGTTCTTTTTTGTAATTCATTTTTCATTGGGAGGGGAATCGGTGTTGATCCATAGAAAATTCATAGCAGTAACTATCGCAGCTGCTTTACTTATCGGTACTATCACAGGCTGCGGAGGACAGAAAAACCAGATAGATACAACAGACGGAGTTACCAACATTCTCGATTATGTGACAGTTGATTTTAGTGGAAAAGACGGCGAGGGGACCGCTTACGTGAATGTTGATTATGACGGAATCGAGCTTGAGATGGTCGGAGGTGAAGAGAAGATAAAGGACCTTGATGAAGTGGATGACCTGGCAGCTTTGACCAAGTACATAAATGCAGTTTCATCAATCTCATTTAGCATCGACAAGAATGAGGGGCTGTCAAACAAGGATGAGGTAACGGTTACAGTGACCTACGACAGCACCGCAGCTGAGGCAGCAGGAGTGGTTTTTGGAAGCCAGAAAAGTAAGACCTTTGAAGTAAAGGGACTTAAGTGATCTTCAAAAACTGCGCAAGCAAAAATAAAGATCAGATAACGGTTACTGTTCCGGTCAGGGGAAGGTTGGCCGGTTAAAAATAATTTTTTTTCAATTTCCAAAGGAGGGTTACAAATCTATGAAAAAGAGTATCAAAAGGTTGGGCGCACTGCTCATGACAGGCGTTATGGCTGCATCTCTTATAACCGGTTGCGGCAGTAAGGCAGGCTCCGGAGAGGGCGGACAAGCAGCATCAGCAGGAGGAAGTGACAAGATTAAGATTGGCGTATCTATCTGGAGTTCCACAGACGTTCTGGGAAGCCAGTGCAAAAAGATTGTTGATAAAGCTGCCAAGGCCAATGGCGTAGAAGTTCAGTACGTTGATCAGGCACACGTTTCAGAGCAGGTTACAGCTTCAGTTGAGCAGCTCTGCGCAGCAGGATGTCAGGGAATCATCATCTGTAACTCAGCAGATTCCGAGATGACTTCAGCCATCAATACATGTACAGAAAACGGCGTCTATATTGCACAGTTCTTCCGTATCATTTCAGAGGAAAACAGCCCTGAAGTTTACAAGACAGCTTGCAACTCTAAATATTATGTTGGTGCGGTTCATGAAGATGAGGTAACAAACGGATATACACTTGTTAATCTCCTTCTTGAGAACGGTGACAGAACAATCGGACTTGAAGCATGGACAGTTGGTGATGCTACATTCCAGCTCAGATGGAAGGGATACCTTCAGGCTATCGACGAGTGGAACGCTTCTCACCCTGATGATCAGGCAACAATCACAGAGCCTGTATATGCTAACACATCTTCAGAAGAAGGCGCTGCAGCAGCAATGTCACTTTACAATTCAAATCCCGGAATGGATGCCCTTATCGTAGCAGGTGGCGGCGGAGATCCCCTTGTTGGTTCAATCGGCGCATATGCTAACGAAGGCCTCACAGGCAAGATCGACGTTGTATCAACAGACTTCCTTGATGACCTTGCAGATCAGCTTAAGTCAGGCGGCATGTTTGCTGAGTCAGGCGGACACTTCTGCGATCCTCTCTTTGCATTCTATCTTGTACTTGGCGCTGTAAAGGGCAA
>JAILPB010000058.1 GCA_024690485.1 Butyrivibrio sp.
GATGACTTCAAGAGTAAAAGATGTAGCGTTGAGAACAACTGCTAAAGTCTCCGCTTTTCTGACTTTGGCGAGTGCAAGAGCAACCATGGTTTTTTGTGGGGATCCTCCGAAACCCGGTAGTGGTGGCACTAG
Organism: Butyrivibrio sp.; assembly: GCA_024690485.1. GTDB lineage: Bacteria > Bacillota > Clostridia > Lachnospirales > Lachnospiraceae > Butyrivibrio. Next base: position 133 of record JAILPB010000058.1, read on the forward strand.
CGCATTTACAAAAGCAGCTACCGCAGCAGATAACCTGCAGTCAGAGCTTTATGACCTGGCAATGCATGTATTTCCAGTTGCTATCATTATCTGTGCTGTTGCAATGTTCTTCACAAGAGACCAGAAAAAGTTTGATACCGAAAAACGTATCCTTATAGGATGCTGCGCAGCCTTCCTTCTAGTACTCATTGTAGGTAATGCAACATTTGGAGAAGACAACATCATGGTTCAGACAATGAAAGTTATACTCCCAGACTCATAACGTAAAAAACACTATGCACTTATGACTCCTCCTAAAGGCTTAGGAGGAGTTTTTTTAACAGCTTTACTTTTAATGATGAATATAATATAACTTAATATACATTTAGATATAATATAACCATAAATAAAAGGAGAGGGATGTTATGCTTGAAAATTACCTGTATTCGATCCCGAAAAGAAAAAAGATATTCTACGGGATTCTCATATGCTGGTTATTCTTTTCGCTAGTAACAGTAAAGCTTAACTGCCTGTCAATTCCGAATCCTTTCAAATGGGTAGCGGAAGAGGTAACGGACAATATAACGGATGAGATATTTACGGCAACGAATCAGTCTATCAGTGAAGCGATAGGAGATATGATCTGCTGGTTTTTTGATGTTGCATTAAATCCATTTGGACCAGACCTTACTGAATTTGAGGAAAATACCACATTCGGGTCGATTTCCCTAAAAGACTTTCTTGATGATTTAGCCGTCTTTACGGGAATGTTCATATCGACGCTTATCTTTGGATTCTCGATGATAATCTACTTTTTTAATGGGAAGGTTACTGACTCTAAGGATACACCGGTAAGTCTTGTTTTCAGGTATGGTCTTGCTGTCCTTATCTGTTATCAGCATAAGACAATCTTTGAAACGGTCCTTAAGATAGTTGATGATTTCTATAAGGCTCTCTCTGAATCAACGGAAGAGCTTGTCAAAGACCCTGCTGGTTTTAAGGGGCTTATCTCAGGTGTGGCAGGAGAAGAATCATTTGAGCTTCTTGGAATTAAGCTAGCTATCGCAGTGGTAGCACCTGGTGTCAGTCTTATTATCCTCATCATCCAGCTCATCCTCATATGGAAGCTTATAAAGGGTTTCTTAAAACTCTATGCAGAGGTTGTGTCCAGATACATAGTAACAATGGTCCTTCTTCTGCTTTTCGGGGCTTTTGGTGGAACGATCGTATCAAATAACACATCACAGATATTCAAGTCGTATCTAAGGACGTTGTTCAGCAGCTTTGTTGTCATGATATTCAACATAACGTGGTTTAAGGGCTGCTTTATGGCTGTGCTTGGAGGAACGGAGTTTTCCTTACTAAAATACATATTCGTTTTGGAAATACTGGCGTTTGGTCTTAAGTTTGATGGAATGCTTAGAAGCATGGGCCTTGGAGTAGCAACGGGAGGCTCAAGAATAGGAGCAGCGATAGGAGGCGCAGGAAGAAATCTTGCAAATTCCCTTAGAAATGCTAACGATGCCCGTAAAGCTGGAGGAAAGCTTCTTCAGGCAGGTGGCCTTGCAACAGGAAATAAGGGAATGTTTGATCTTGGTTCAAAAGTTGGGGCAGGTCTTGGTGATCTCGCCAAGGGTACCAGTCTTTCTGATCCTTCAAGAATGGCAGCAAAGTGTGGTGAGCTTGGAAAGAAGATTAATGATGATTATGTAAAACCCAAAGATGCTGCGAACATGCTTGCAAGGGCAATGAAGAATCCTGGAGACCAGGAAGCTATGAATGCTGTTAAGGGACTTACTGATGGAAAGATAAAGGAAGGTGCTCAGGCACTTGCAGCAAATAGCGGAATAAAGATAAACGATGCAAAGCCCTATCAGTTCAAGGGTGCTGATGGCATGACACATTCAGGACTTAAGATTTCGGGTGAAAAGGTTATGCCTGATGGTACCACTCATGCTGTAAATGGGGTCATTAGTGATGCAAATGCATTTGATTCCTGTCAGGACATTGGGGACGGTATGGGACTTAACTGCAAGAATACGCTTAAGAATGGAGAGACTTGCGGTATTTCTGAAGCAGCTGATCTGGCAGGACAGGATGCAGCAGATGCCCTTCAGGGAGCAATGGATAATGGCGTAGACTTTGGTGATGACGGTTATATAGAAAAAGCAGGAAAGGACAGTAACGGTCTCGATGCATTTAACTGTTATGGCGATGATGGAGGCCAGGTAGGTACGATCTCGGGAGATGAGTTTATAGCAGCAAGCGACTTAGATGCTTCTGCCGGTGATGGCAGCATTTTTGCAAATGCAAAGGACCAGCTGAAAAATGATTCTAGCCACAAAGACTGTTCTGACTTTAGCTTGACAGGCTTTAGCGGTTCTTCATTAGGAGAAGATAACGCAAGTACTTCTCTTAGTGCAAACTTTGAAAAGAATGATGATGGCTCATCTACTTGCACTATATCAGGTGAAAATGGACAGGAAGCAAAGTTTAACGTTCCTGAGGGAACCTCATATGCAGATGCCCTTTCATCAGATGCTGGAAAGGAAGCGGTAAGTAATGTGGGAGGAAATGCCGACAATTATTCCTTTACTCCTAGCGAATATACTGCAACCACACAAAACACAGACGGAACAACAAGTGATTACAAGATGAGCTTTGAAGACAAGGAAGATGGAACCAGGGTAGGTAAGATGACAGATTCTGACGGAAAAGTGTCTGAAATCAACTCCAGTTCCATCGGAGAAGTAATGAGTAACGA
>JAILPB010000022.1 GCA_024690485.1 Butyrivibrio sp.
TACTGAAGGAGCAACGATGCCTGCAACAGCACCGAAAGCGTTATACTTGTACATGACTTTTAAAATTATAGAGTGAGTAGTTAAGAAAAGTAATCTACATGAAAGGGGAAACAAGTATGAAACTTAACAAACATGTTATGGCTATGAACTTAGCCGCAGTAATCGCTTTCGGTGCTGTTGCAGGCATCGTTGCTCCTTCAGTAGTAGGTGATGACGCTATCGTTGCTTATGCTGCTGATGAAAACAAAGCTGTTTCAGGCGGAGATGCATCAGATGTTCTTGATAAGAAGACTGCTGGTGTAGAAATCGTTCCTGATGAAGCTCCTGCTGACAAGAACGTTAAGTTCGAGAGTACAGCTGATGGTACAGTAGCATATACTGTCGCTAAGCAGGAAGATGCTAAGAAGGTTGTTATTCCTGATACTATCAAGGTTAACGGAAAAGACGTTGCTGTAACAGCTATCAAGGAAGGCACATTCACAGGTAGTGGTGCTCTTGAAGAACTTACACTTGGCGCTAACATCAAGGAACTTGGTGCAAACGCACTTAAGGATTGTAAGAACCTTACAAAGTTTGATGCATCCAAATCTCCTCTTGAGAAGATTGGCAAGTATGCACTTAAGAACGCTAAGAAACTTAAGAGCTTCAAGATTAACGGTAAGAAGCTTAAGAAGAGCAAGATTGATAAGACTTTCGTAAAAGGCTGCAAGAAGCTTAAGACAATCAAGGTTAAGGCTTCTAAGAAGCAGTTCAACAAGATCAAGGGTAAGTTTGAGACAGCTGCTAAGAAGACTGGCTACAAGAAGGGTACAAAGGTAAAGAAGAGCTGATAAGCTTTATCTGACCTGAGTAAAACATGGTAAAAACCACACAGGCAGGGAGAAATCCTTGCCTGTGTTTTTTTCTATAAGTATAATAATCAAGAGTTAATAAATACATTTGTTGGAGGAGCAATTTGAAACAGGAGCGAAAAACCACATTAGAGGTTATTCACGATTATGGGGAACTGATAACAACCTACTATCTGATAGTGATGCTGGCGTTTGTGCCCTTCTTTTATCAGAACGGATACAGTGACATAGCTAATGCAAAGTATAAGATATACAGGCTTGTAACAGTAGCATTCATAATAATCTGTGGATTTATCTGTTATCTCGTAGAGACTGGATGCTTAAGAGGAGAAAACTTAAAACACAGGCCAAAACTACCTATTATATTTGTGCTTACGCATCTGTTGTCACATATTATCTCCTGGATATTTTCAAGTGACCATAAGATCTCCTGGATCGGTAATGGTAGCTGGCATATGGGGTTATTTACACAGCTATTGTTTATCGGAGCCATGCTTCTTGTTTTTTACTATTATAAGGACAAGCTCTCCATCTGGATCGCTGCCGGCATAGGCGCCGGAATTACAGGACTTCTGACAGTTCTAAACAGATTAGGCATCTACCCTAATAAGATGGGTAATACCTATCCCGGATTTATTTCAACGCTTGGACAGACCAACTGGGCGACAATGTATGTGGCCTGTCTTATGGGTGCAGGAATTGCCTATTATATATATGAAGAAAACCGAATGCGCAGGATGATAGCACTTTTTGTCGATGCCTTCATTTTTATGGGAGCATGGGTGATTGGAAGTGACACCATACTGCCGGTGATGATGGCAGAGCTATTTATTTTATTTGGCGTTTGTATCAGCAAAAGAGAAATGCTACAGAGATTTTCAGTAATTATCGCGATGTTTGGCGTAGTTACCGAGATAGTATATGTTCTGGTGTTTGTGTTCTTTCATGATAAATTTGTATTTGTTGATGAAAATGATGCAGTCAATTCACTTCTCAGAAAGCATGTTGGAGTTCTGATAATATTTGTAGCCTTGGTTATCATGGCCATGCTATATGCTACAAGACAAAAAGAATGGAAGGGGAAAGCCCTGAAAATTCTCTACAAGGTTATGGTGGCAGGTCTTCTGGTGGGAATAATTCTCATTGTAATTGCGATGGTAGTGGTTACTAATACACCTGAGAAGGCCGGAAGTCTTGCCAATATCAGAATGCTCAATTTTGATTACGATTGGGGAACGCACAGAGGCCTTAACTGGAGATGTGCGGTGTACGGCTTTGGAAGACTTCCCTTTTGGCGAAAGCTTGTTGGAACAGGCCAGGGCGGGTTTGCGGCATACATATACTCTTTTCCGGACTTTGAAGAGAGCCTGATTGAAATGTATGGTAAATATAAGCTGATGGTCGCCCATAATGAATACCTTCACTTCCTTGTTGAAAACGGTATTCTGGGGTGCATCACCTACGCCGGGTTTATAATAACTTCATTTGCTGCACTTTGGAAAAAAGCAGATAAAAGCAGGATTTCAATGATGGCACTGCTTGCTCTCTCAGGATATTTTGCATGCAGTATATTCTTTTTCCAGCATGTATATGCAACCTCATTCATGTATCTGTTTGTTGCAATGGCCTTATCGGAAGAGCGAAAAACAAAGATTGCAAATTGACAATAATAAGCAGTAAAGGCATACTAGATAATAGACTTTATGCGTAAACCTGTAATATTTAGAAAGGTTGATATTTAGATAATGTATAAAAAGATGGATAGAAATGCACCGTGCTGGTGCCAGAGTGGTAAGAAATACAAGGCTTGCCACGAGGCTTTTGATGACAAGATCATCAAGTTTCAGAGGGAAGGTAAGATAGTTCCCCACAGATCACTCATTAAGACTGAAAAAGATATTGAAGGCATAAAAAAGAGTGCGAAGATAAATATGGCCTGCCTCGACGAGGTAGCTGACAAGATAAAGGCAGGCATGTCGACTCAGGAAATCGATGATATCGTCGCTGATGTAACTAAGAAGATGGGCGGTATCCCGGCACCTCTTAATTATGAAGGTTTTCCTAAGAGCGTATGCACTTCCATTAATGATATGGTATGTCATGGAATTCCGTCTCCTGACGATATTTTGCAGGAGGGCGACATTATAAATGTAGACTGCTCCACAATTCTGGATGGCTACTACTCAGATTCTTCACGAATGTTCTGCATCGGAGATGTGGATCCTGAATGGAAGAAGCTTGTGGATGTTACTAAGGAAGCAGTTGATATAGGTGTTAAGAATGTAATCCCCTGGACACCCCTTGGAAATATGGGCGACGCAGTTCATCAGCACGCTCTTAAAAATGGTTACACAGTGGTTCGTGAGATTGGCGGACACGGCTGTGGTAACGATTTCCATGAGGAACCCTGGGTTAGCTTTGTAAGTAAGCCGGGAACAGAGATGATCATGGTACCCGGAATGGTATTCACAATCGAGCCTATGATAAACATGGGTGAGGATAAGATTTTCGTGGATGCTGATAATGACTGGACAGTTTATACTGAGGACGGTTCACCTTCAGCTCAGTGGGAAGTAGAAGTCCTGGTTACTGAGACCGGTTGCGAGATATTATGTTGGTAAGGAGATTTTTATAAATGCAGAACAAAGGAAAATATTACATTACTACAGCGATAGCTTATACATCAGGTAAGCCTCATATCGGAAACAGCTATGAGATCGTGCTTGCTGACGCTATTGCAAGATATAAGAGAAAAGATGGCTATGATGTTCATTTCCAGACAGGCTCTGATGAGCACGGGCAGAAGATTGAGACAAGAGCAATCGAGGCAGGCTGCAACAGCCCTAAGGAATTCGTTGATGGCGTTGCAGGTACAATCAAGAGCCTTTGGGATATGATGGATACATCCTATGACAGATTTATCCGTACCACAGACGAGGATCACGTTCAGCAGGTTCAGAAGATATTCAAGAAGTTCTATGACCAGGGCGATATCTATAAGGGATCCTATAAGGGAATGTACTGTACAGAGTGTGAGGCATTTTACACAGAGTCTCAGCTTGTTGACGGAAAGTGTCCTGAGTGCGGATCAGACGTACATCCCGCTGAGGAGGAAGCATATTTCTTCAAGATGAGCAAGTATGCACCTCAGCTTATCGAGCACATCAATACACATCCTGAATTCATTCAGCCTGTGTCACGTAAGAATGAGATGATGAACAACTTCCTGCTTCCCGGACTTCAGGATCTTTGCGTATCCAGAACCTCCTTCAAGTGGGGAATCCCTGTAAGCTTCGATGAAAAGCATGTAGTATATGTATGGCTTGATGCGCTTACAAACTATATCACCGGTATCGGCTATGATGTGGATAACAGCAGCGAGGACTATAAAAAGTGGTGGCCTGCTGACCTTCATCTTATCGGTAAGGATATCATCAGATTCCATACTATTTACTGGCCTATTTTCCTTCTTGCACTTGGCGAGCCCCTTCCGAAGCAGGTATTCGGACATCCCTGGCTCCTTCAGGGCGGCGAGAAGATGAGTAAGTCCAAGGGCAACGTAATCTACGCTGATGACCTTGTAAGTCTCTTCGGTGTTGACCCTGTTAAGTATTTCGTGCTTCACGAGATGCCCTATGACAATGATGGTGTGATCACATGGGAGCTCATGGTTGAGCGTTACAACTCAGACCTTGCCAATACACTTGGTAACCTTGTAAACAGAACAATCGCAATGTCCAATAAGTACTTCGATGGCGTTGTAGCTGACAAGGGCGTAGAAGGCGGCGTTGATGCTGACCTCAAGGCAGTGTGCACAGGCGCTTACGAGAAGGTTGAGAAGAAGATGGACGAGCTCAGGGTTGCTGATGCTCTTACAGAGATTTTCGCAGTATTCAAGCGTTGCAATAAGTACATTGATGAGACTGAGCCGTGGAACCTTGCAAAGGATGAGGCACAGGCTGACAGACTTTCAACAGTTCTTTATAACCTTGTTGAGGGTATCACAATCGGAACAAGTCTTCTTGAGCCCTTCATGCCCAGAACAGCAGAGAAGATTCTCTCTATGCTGAACACAAAGAGCCGCGACTTTGATACTCTTGATACCTTCGGAAAATATGAGAGCGGCACAAAGGTAACTGATGCTCCTGAGCAGACCTTTGCAAGAAAAGAGCTTAACGAGGTTCTTGCTGAAGCTGCCAAGATCACAGAGAAGCAGAAGGCTGACTTCATCGAGTCTCAGAAGAGAGCTAAGGAAAATCTTACAAAGGCAGGAATGCTCAAGGAAGCTAATGCCATTGTTATCGGTGGAGCTGAGGATAGCGCTGAGGAAAGCGAAGCAGCAGAAGGAATCGATATCCCTGCAAAGGATGAGATCACCTTTGATGACTTCATGAAGATGCAGTTCCAGGTAGGTGAGATCATCGCCTGTGAGGCAGTTCCGAAGTCCAAGAAGCTTCTTTGCTCACAGGTTAAGATCGGAAGCCAGGTTAAACAGATCGTATCAGGAATCA
>JAILPB010000112.1 GCA_024690485.1 Butyrivibrio sp.
TAAGTACGCGATATTTTTTCTCTATGAAAGGCATGCAATCGTAAAGCAGCTCAGAATCGAAATCACCGGGATAGAAAATAGCATCTTCGCCAGGCCTGAAGCTGTATCCTGCGTTCATTACTACGATCATCTCTCTGCAAGCCTTATCGGCAATCAGATTATCCAAAACATAGTTCTGTTTTCCGTTCCAGAGCCAGCTGACCTCACATTCTCCAACACCATGCTGCAGATAAAGTACAGGATATGATCTTTCTGTGTTTTCCTCATATCCCGGAGGAGTGTAGACAACAGCTGTCTTTACTCTGGAGTTTTCTCCTGATTTATACATATCAAAATGAATCGTTCCGTGAGGCACATCTTTTCTAAGCCAGAAGTCCTCTCCCTCCTCGGGGACGTCGATAAATCCAATATTTCCAAAGCATCCGTAGCAGATCATGCCATCAGGATTTGCGCATAAAACGCCGTCCACATACCAATCCAGATAGTGAAATCCTGAAGGAACCTTAACTTTGGTACTAAACCAGCCATCTTCTCCCTTTACAAGACTTATATGATCTCTGGGAAGAGTTCCCGATTTTCCGCATACTTCAACGGTTTTAGCATTAGGAGCATAGAAATTAAACTCTGCTGTTCCATCCTTATAAACAATAGTTCCGGGTTTTCTATCAACATAGTGAAGACTCTCGACTGTTCCGTCTGATTCAACATCCATATTTAATCTGTTGTATGATCCGGGATAAGCCTTAAGAGCCAGATTTTTCCATATTTTGTCGTTTGTCATTTTTATGTCCTCTTCTATTATGTCAAATGGGTTTATATAGTTTCTATTTTTTCAAAAATCACCGTTTATCTTTTCAACAAAGGAAAGGAGGAATCCTTATTCTTATGTAGTTTTTTGTTTTAATTAAACCAGTCCCACCGTTCCGTCGGGATTTCTCTTAAACTGCTTAACGTAGTTCCAACCAAGTGTTGCATCAAGGGGAGCTACTTCATGTCCCTTATCGTGCATGAGGCAGTAGTTATAGTAATTCTTAGGCTCAGGATCCTGTGTGTAAAACCTGTTTACGGTGTAGAACTGCTCAAGCTTGTTCGGATTTGGCCTTATCTCCTCGACCTTTTCCCCGGGAACACCGCTCTCACAAGGTTTATCTGTACCTACAGGAGGAGTCTCTTCAACTTTGATGTTGTTGAACTTCTTCCAGAAATCGTACTGATACTGCTGGGTACAACCCTTAAATACCGGGCAGGATGCTTCTCTTGTTCCGTAGGTATACCACACAGGCATTCTCATCCAGTCCTTCTTCTGCTCCAGCGCCCTTCTCATGGGAGTGATATCGTTTATATCAAGCTCCACCGGCTTCCATCTGTTTCCGGGCCAGTTGGAATCTATATGCATAAGTCCTGCGATCTTCTCCGGATAAAGCATTGCTACAACCTGAGCAATGGCTGCGCCGTTTGAAAAGCCCGACATATAAACTCTTTCCGGATCTACCGGATATTCAGCAATCATCTTGTCGATGAGCTTTACAAGGAAAACTTCGTCCTCAGATTTATCGTTTTTATCATCACTTCCGTATCCCACAGCCCAGCTGGCTGTATTTGAACCCCAGGGATAAACCGTGATGAAATGCTCCTTTTTGCCCAGTTCGTGAAGTCTCGCCATATTGGCTGCTTCTGTGGGATTGTCTGAACCGCCGTGGCAAAACAGTACAAGGGGCACCTTCTTATCCTTAGGAAGGTCACTTGGCACATGCATAAGCCATGTGTGCTTTGCTCCGAGGGATTCATCGTCTATAGCCCACTTGAACTCATCACCTGTAAGGTCTGTGATGGTGTCCATATCTCCTACGTCTCCGGTATTTATCTTCCTTACCTTGGAGAATGTCTCCTCGTAGACTTTATAGATTATTTCCCTTGATAATTCGCTCCTTGGAGCTTTTATCACGTAGCTTGCTTCATTAGAAGGATTAGCAAAAGTTTCCACCCTTTCGCCGACTGCTCTCTCTGTGCAGCCGCAGGCTTTTACAAAGTAGGAAACTGCTCTCTCAGAAGCTCCCGCAAGAACTGCTGTAACTGCTCCGTGTTTAGCTCTGGCAAGGGTCTGCCTTGAGATTTCTCCGCCAAAGCTAAGGATTCCTGCTACGCACTCCGGTCTTACTGCAGCATAGGCAAGTGCCATGTCAGCGCCTTCTCCAACGCCGATCACATACCTGTAGGTATTCATCAGATGCCACTGCCTTAGCATTTCAGATAAAAATGGAATTCCTATTTCATTTGTTTTAAGGGGATCATCGTCCTCTTTTCCCACTTCATTTAAAAGCTTGTCCAAAACCTCAGTATCATCCTCAGCGCCTTCTGAAAAATCACTGTTCCAGCCCTGTTTTCCGGGATTTGGAAAAGCAAGTACTATTCTTTTTTCTTCTGAAAGACTCTCAAGACCTTGTTTTAAAAGATTTTTTACAGATTCTTCACTGTCGTCTCCCCTGATAACAGTGATAAGAGTTGTCAGGTAGGGGTTGTGTCTCTCCGTGTCCGGATAATAGAGATACATGCCTCTGCCTGCACTTTTGACTTGTTTAAATAGTAACCCCATAACCCCTCCCTATTTGCTATTTCGTTCTAGCTTTTATGATTTTATGTTACGTTATACCTGTTAATAAGTCTATCTATTATGTATCGGAAGCCATTCATCAAATGCCTTCTCCATGTACGCATCCCAGAACTTCCAATCGTGAGCGTAGCCTTCAGGTTCCTCGTATATAAGCGGTATTCCGGCTTTTTGAATTACGTCTCTGTCTTTTCTGACAACGTCTCTTATGAAGTCATCATTGCCAACAGCGATGAATAATTTTGGAAGTTCTATATGCTCCTCAAGTGCCTTATTAAAATAAGTTGCTAAATCCAAAGAGCTGCCCGGAAGTTCCTCTGCAGATCCGAAAGCTCCCTGGAATTTCTCAAGTCCCTTAATGTCACGAAGCTGTCCTGTAAGTGAGTCTGTATCAAGGGTGCTGCCGATTCCGCCGGACAGGTCAACGCATGCACTGTACAGATCAGGTCTCCTTATACCTGCCAGCAACGCTCCGTTTCCGCCCATTG
>JAILPB010000116.1 GCA_024690485.1 Butyrivibrio sp.
ATGATACGGATAAATGCTTCATAGCTTGCAAAGAAGCCATGTCTACCTGTAAGAAGGTATCCCTCAAGCCATCCTTCACACATATGCTCAGAAAGCATTGAATCCATTACACGTCCGTCAGCTGCAAGGAACTGGTCTGTATCCTCATCGATAGGGTTGTTCCAGTCTCTGTTTGTAACTTCGAATACCTTGTTAAGACGGTTAGACATTGTCTCATCAGGTCCAAAGATACGGAAGTTCTTCTGCTCGTCGTTAAGCTTGAATACGTCTCTGATATATCCGCCAAGTTCGATCATATCCTGCTTCTCAACTGCGCCCGGAGCAGGAACGTCGATAGCATAATCTCTGAAATCAGGAAGTCTTAAGTCACGGAGAAGCTTACCGCCATTTGCATGAGGGTTAGCACCGATACGTCTGTCTCCCTTAGGAGCAAGCTCCTGAAGCTCAGGAATAAGGCGTCCGTTCTCATCAAAGAGTTCCTCAGGCTTGTAGCTAAGGAGCCAATTCTTAAGAATATCCATGTGCTCAGGCTTGTCCATCATAACAGGAACCTGGTGTGCCTGGAATGAACCCTCGATCTTGTTGCCGTCTACAACCTTAGGTCCTGTCCATCCCTTAGGAGTTCTAAGAACGATCATAGGCCATACAGGTCTTGTTGTATCGCCCTTTGTTCTTGCATTCTTCTGAATAGCCTTGATCTCATCGATAACAACATCAAGAGTCTCAGCCATCTTGCGATGCATTTCCTTAGGATCTGAGCCTTCTACAAAGTATGGCTTCCAGCCATTACCCTTGAAGAATGCCTCAAGTTCCTCATGTGAAAGACGTGAAAGAATTGTAGGGTTAGAAATCTTAAATCCGTTGAGGTGGAGAATAGGAAGAACTGCTCCATCTGATACAGGATTAAGGAATTTATTTGACTGCCATGAAGTAGCAAGAGGGCCTGTCTCAGCCTCACCATCACCTACTACACAAGCTGCGATAAGCTCAGGGTTATCAAATACTGCACCAAAAGCATGTGCGATTGAGTAACCAAGCTCACCACCCTCATGGATAGAACCTGGTGTCTCAGGTGCTACATGGCTTGAAATACCGCCTGGGAATGAGAACTGCTTGCAAAGCTTCTGAAGTCCATCCATATCACGGCTGATATTAGGATAAACCTCACTGTATGAGCCCTCAAGGTATGTGTTGGCAACAAAGAAGTTACCACCGTGACCTGGGCCGGAAATAAGGATCATATCCTGATCGTATTTGTTGATTACACGGTTAAGGTGTACATAGATAAAGTTCTGTCCCGGAACTGTTCCCCAGTGTCCTACAATCTTCTTCTTAATGTGCTCCTTCTTGAGAGGCTCACGAAGAAGAGGATTCTCTAAAAGATAAAGCTGTGCTGCTGCGAGATAATTAGTTGCACGCCAGTAGGCGTCCATTTTTGCTAAATACTCGTCAGTAATCTGACTGTGATTCATAACATTCTCCTCTTTTGTTAAATATTTATCATCCACAAGATAGTACTATCTTATTTTTGAGGATATATTTCTCTTTATTTCTTGCCATTCATTGCCTAATAAATGCGCGCGTCAAACTTTTTTGTCCAGACAAAAAGGACGCGCATCCGCTTATTCACTGGATTACGCGTCCCTTATATCTCTATTTTTAATACCAAGCGTTATTAAAGCGGCATCGTTAGTAATTTGACCGGAAGAACAAATACTTCACAAAAAGCATTTTTCAATCAGCCTGCATTTGCTGCAACTGCTCCGGTTGTAATGATTGTCTGGTCTCCGCGAGGAGCGCCGTACTTAGCTGCTGTGATCTTTCCGCCAAGAACTTCTTTTACATAATCCATTACAGCTTCATCCATCACGATACCTGTATCAAACTGTGCACTAGCATTCTTAAATACATAGTAGGTATCTCCACCTGCTGCGCAGAAGTTGTTGGTAACAACTGCATAAGTATCAGTCATTGAGAATGGCTGTCCATTAATGCTCTGAATAGATACACGACTTATTGCAGCAGGCTTATAGTATGTGGATCCAGGATAAGCAGCTCCCTGTTTAAAGCTCTTTGTGGTATCAATTGTGAACTGAATGCCTTCTGTCTGTGGATATCCGCCAATAGCAGAAGGTGTGCAATAGGTTGAAGCCTCTAATGCCTCTAAAAGCTCAGCTCCTGTTACATAAACAACAGAGATGGTATTTCCAAAAGGAAGAACTGTGTTAAGATCTTTCTTTGAAACATCACCGGCCTTAATGGCTGCTCTGATTCCACCACCGTTTGTAATAGCTACAACGTGATCATCAGCAACAGTAAGTGCTCCCGGAGATTTCATTATTGACCATTTAAGAGCATCTGTTATTAAATCGCCAAGATTTGTCTCTTCTGTTCTGTTTCCAGGCGCCTTGTCGCCCTTAAGAAGGACATCGGCCTTTGCGAAAACAACACCGTACTCAGCGTCAACTCTCTTAAAGATCTCATTAGCCTTTGCTGCAGTAGTAACCTGCTCCTGAAGACGCTCTGTAGAAATAAGGAATCTGTCTTCAATTGTCTTTGTTGCATTATCAATGATTACTACGCCCAGATCCTCAAGCTTTGTTCCTGTAGACTGAACAGGCTCGCCCTTTTCGCCTGCTGTCATAACAGTATGTGAATGGCCATCAAGCATAAGATCTATGCCCTTAGTCTTTGCATAAACATCAACACTTCTGTGTCCATCAGGGGCTGACTCATCATCAACTCCAAGATGTGCAAGGCAGATAACAAGATCTGCACCCTTTGCCTTAAGTTCGTCAGTCTGCTGCTGAGCGCACTTAGCAAGGTCGCCCTTTGAAAGGAATGAAATTCCCTGTATAAGTGCCGGATTAACTTTTGTCTGAGTCTCAGGTGTCTCAAGGCCAAAGAAACCGATCTTTACTCCTGACTTAGTTGTATAAACACAGTTTGGATCAAAAACAGGGTTTCCGTCTGCTCCAAGTATATTTGCGCAGACTACCTTAAACTTGCCCTTAGCAAGATTGGATCTCATCTGGAAAAAGCCATAGTCAAGTTCATGGTTTCCAAGGGTAATAATGTCGTAACCTGCTGCATTCATCATAGTTACAGCATCTGCTCCCTTTGTGGTGCTGACATAAGGAGTTCCCTGGCTGAAATCACCTGCATCTACCAGAATTACTTCAGCGCCTCTCCCTGCCAGATTTTCTTTTACAGAAGCTACAAGTGCATACTTACTGATAGCACCGTGAAGATCATTCGTGTGAAGGATCACAGTCTTTCCACTAAGATCTGCCGGGACACTGAGAATTGTCCTGACATCTGCTTTCGGTGAATACGCAAAGGCAACCGAAGTAGGCAATGTCATCGACAATACAAGCGCCATGGCAACTGCAAAAGATAACAGTTTTTTTACATACTTTTTGCTTGTTTTCATACACTTTCCTCTCCTTTTCTAAATTAATAGGGCAAATTCTATTATAATCTATATATGTCAGAATGTAGACAAAAAAAATGTGGATCAGTGCTTTTTTATCACTCATCCACATACATATCCTGAATTTTCGATATCTTATCAAAGCTCTTAATAAAGGCATCAACAATCC
>JAILPB010000122.1 GCA_024690485.1 Butyrivibrio sp.
GCCTGTTTATCAAAAGAAACTGACGAAGCTTGAGACTCCTCTTCCAAGGTATGAGCTTGTGCTTAATAAAAAGATCGGTAACTTCCTTCCTGTGCAGGCAGGAAGAGGCTGCACCAAGACCTGTAGCTTTTGCTCAATCTACTGCCTATATCACGGACAGTATTTAAAGCGCAGCATTCCTGATGTTATAAGGGATATTAAGAGAGTAAAGGAGCTTGGCTTTAAGCAGTTTCTACTTCTTGATGACAACCTTTTTTCAGACAGGGAATATGCTTTTGAGTTGTGCGCCGAAATAAAAAAGCTTAAGATGAGATGGATGACGCAGTGCTCAATTGATATCTCAAAGGATGAGGAGCTTTTGGACGTAGTTGCAAAAAGCGGCTGCTTTATCCTTAGCTTTGGACTTGAGAGCATAAGCAGGGAGAGTCTTGTTGGCATGCAGAAGGCCTGGGCCCATCCTGACAAATACAGCGAGCAGATTAAGATAATTAGGAAGCACGGAATCGACATCTCCACAGAGATGGTTGTTGGAGCAGAGGGTGATACCTTAGAATCCATAAGGGAGACTGCTAAGTTCGTTGAGGAAAACAAGATAACCGTTCCGAGATTTTATATACTGACTCCCATTCCGGGAACTCAGTACTACGACGAAATGAAGGAGCAGAACAGGATTTACAATACGGACATGTACTCCTATAATTCCTGTGAGGCGGTTCATTATCCAAAGAACATGACTCCCGAAGAACTGACAAAGGCATACTGGGATCTGTATAATGAGGTGTACTCCTATAGGAATATCTTAAACAGGACGCTTTTTACAAGCACCTTCTGGAGACGTCCTTTGACATGCTTTTTCTATCTTGGCGTAAACGTTTTTTACAGATATCATATTAAGCATGGAATTGTGCCAAATATAATATAATGACATAGAAAAAACGAGGAGGATCACTATGAAAATAATTCTGTCTGCAGATGAAAACTGGGGAATTGGAAACAAGGGACAGCTCCTTATAAGAATCCCTAATGATATGAAAAACTTCAGAGCAGAGACTATGGGTAAGGTTATTGTCTACGGAAGAAAAACTCTTGAGACCTTCCCTCAGGCTCAGCCCCTTGAAGGAAGAAAGAATATCATTCTTTCAACAAACCCTGATTATAAAGTTAAAAATGCAACCGTAGTTCACAGCATCGATGAGCTTAAGGAAGCAATCGCTGAATACGACACAGACATCGTGTACTGCATCGGTGGTGCCAAGGTATACGAGGAGCTTCTTCCTCTGTGCGATACCTGTATCGTTACCAAAATCGATAGAAAGTTCGAAGCAGACCGCTTCTTTACTAACCTGGATGAGAGCCCTGAGTGGGAGCTTTTTGAGGAGAGCGAAGAGCAGGCTTATTTCGATACTACCTATACATTCAAAACCTACAAGAGAGTTTAAAACATTATAAGGAGGGAACGTTGTATGAAAAACAAATCATTTTTTGGGGAAGTATTAAAAAAAGCATTGGCTTTCCTGATGGTACTTTCAATCGCGGTATCATTCTTACAGCCACTTAATGCGCAGGCTAAAGCCAAGGTGAACAAGGTTAAATTGGCTAATGTGGGCCGTTTGGTGGGCTATGATGAACAATTTAATGCATCAAAGCCATTAAAAAAGGGAAAGAACAAGGTAATAGTTTGTACTAAGAATGGAACCGTATTTCAGGGATACGCAAAGTTTGTTGCCCCTGCTACCAAAACCTACACAATGAAATTTGGTAATCTGGCTGCAAAGAACGGAAAAAAGAATTATGTTTATGGAGGCCTTGCAGGCAGTTTTGTAAAAGGAAATCCCGACCCTGATGCACTAAAATATTATGGAGGATGTGGAACTATTATAGATCTTGGATCGAAACCAAATTCGCGTTATAAGAAATCAGTTACAGCCACGTTCGAGCTTTTACAAGGACAGCCGGTTTACTTTTATTTTATATTCAATAGTCGTTCAAAAACAAAGAATGTATCATTAGATGTTAAAATAAAATAAAGAATAAAAAGGACCTTTGCCAAGGAGTGTGATAAAAGTCACATCCGGGCAAGGTCCTTTTTTATATCATACGAGGAAATTCCTTTCTTGATTATCGAAAATATCCGTATGTCTCTTATACTGCTATCGGAATATTTGTTATCTGCTCGCCTGCAACCTCGTAGTTTTCAACGGATACATCATTTCTTGTAAACTGGTAGAAATCATGCACATCCGGATTTAAGTGGAAAGTCGGTGCGGGCTTTGGTGTGCGCTGTATCAGCTCCTTAATAAGCGGTACATGTCTGTCATAGATGTGGGCATCAGCAATTACGTGAACAAGTTCTCCGACATTCATATCGCAGACCTGAGCCAGCATGTGGACCAGGACTGAGTACTGAACCACATTCCAGTTGTTTGCAGCAAGAACGTCCTGTGAACGCTGATTTAAAACTGCGTTAAGAGTGAGTCTGTCATCACCCTTTTTCTGAGTTACATTGAAGGTCATGCTGTATGCACAAGGATAGAGATTCATTTCTGAGAGATCCTGGTGAACATACATGTTTGTCATGATTCTTCTGGAAAAAGGATTGTTCTTAAGGTCGTAGATAACTCTGTCTACCTGATCAAACATCCCCTCTTTATATTTATGTTTCTGAGCCATCTGGTAGCCGTAGGCCTTTCCGATTGAACCTGTTTCATCAGCCCACTCATCCCATACATGGGAGTGCAGATCGTTTATATTGTTGGACTTTTGCTGCCATATCCAGAGCATCTCGTCTGTTGCGCTCTTTAAAGCTGTTTTTCTAAGAGTCATGATAGGGAACTCTTCAGCCAGGTTATAGCGGTTAACAACTCCAAACTTTTTTATGGTATATGCAGGGGTTCCATCCTCCCAGTGAGGGCGCACTTTTTCGCCTTCGGTACTGGTTCCGTTTTCAAGGATATCCTTGCACATGTTTATGAAAATCTCATCAGCTTTACTCATACCGTCTCCCCTTTAAAAATATTTGTATCTAGTATAACATATTTGACTTTTTAGTCGCGGCGCTTAGTTTTCCCACTTGTCGCAGAGGGCGATTATCTGATCGGCAAATTTTGCCTTATCCTTGTTGGTCATGCCTTCGCTCTTTGCAATGATTGCAGTAAGGCGGGCACCTGCAGCCTTAAGTCTTGTGTATACGTCAGATACAAGCTTGGAGGTCTTGTGGACAGCGGCCTTCGGAACACCTTCCTTGATGAACTGACCGGATATAAGGTCAAACTCTGTTCCGCTGTAGGGAGCGTAGGTGTTGTAGCCATATTCATCCCTAAGGCATGCGGCAAAATTGGTACAGGTCCCATCTTCTCCATGAACCAGGAAAACTCTTGAAGGCCTCTCTTTAAAGCCCTGAAGCCATCTGATAAGTCCGCCCTTGTCTGCGTGACCGGACAAGCCCGTAAGCTTTACTATCTCTGCCTGAACATCAATTACTTCGCCAAAAAGCTTTATCTCTTCAGCTCCATCAATGATGGCGCGGCCTGTGGTTCCAACAGACTGATAGCCTACAAAGAGGATTGTGGATTCGGGTCTCCACAGGTTGTGCTTAAGGTGATGTCTTATACGACCAGCTTCGCACATGCCGGAAGCGGAGATTATTACCTTTGGTGTGTCTTCTTCATTTATGGCTCTTGATTCTTCTGTTGTGATCGCCAGGTTAAGCCCCGGGAAGGAGATAGGATTTATCTTCTTTTTAATGAGAGCCATGGCTTCGTCGTCGTAGCATTCAAGGGCATGATCTGTGAAAACCTCAGTGGCTTCAACAGCCATAGGAGAGTCCACATAAACAGGGAAGTCATCCACTGCAGTTACCAGATGCTCTTTTTTAATGGTTCTTAGGAAATAGAGCATCTCCTGAGTTCTGCCTACAGCAAAGGAAGGAATAACCACATTTCCGCCCCTTGCAAAGGTTCTGTTTAGAATCTCTGTTAATTCTTTTATATAATCAGGCTTTTCCTCGCCGTGATATCTGTCACCATAGGTGGATTCCATAACAACATAATCGGCAAGTTCTGTGGTAGCGGGATCCTTAAGAATAGGCTGATCATCATTTCCGATATCACCTGAAAATACCAGCTTTTTCTCAACATCCTTTTCGGTTGCCCAGACCTCGATGCTTGCTGAGCCAAGGAGGTGACCGATGTCGGTAAAGCGGATCTTAACACCTTCACATATGTCGATTATTGTGTTGTAGTCGCAGGGGATTATCTGACGAAGGGTTGCATCTGCATCTTCCATGGAATATGTAGGTTCAACCTGTTTGATATCCTTGTTTCTCTTTCCCTTTCTGCTTCGCCATTCAGCTTCCTGCATCTGTATGTGCGCACAGTCTCTTAGCATAATGCTGCACAGGTCGGCAGTTGGTCTTGTCATGAAAATTTTTCCGCGGAAACCTCTTGCATAGAGAAGTGGCAGATTGCCTGAGTGATCTACGTGGGCATGGGTCAGAAAAACGTAGTCGATCTGTGCTGCGCCAACCGGCAGGTCTACATGCTCAAAAGAAATACGTCCCTGTTCCATACCGTAATCCACAAGGATGTGCTTGTCGCCAACTTCTAAGTAGTGACAGCTTCCTGTAACCTCGTGGTCTGCGCCGATAAACATAAGTCTCATAGGGATACCCCCTTTTCTCGTAATATTTATGATGGCAGGGAATGTTTTTTGCCATCATTTTGTCATAGCTAATATTAATTTTAAAGCTACCAGGGCTATCTATCAAATGAAAAATTTAATTGTTTTTTAGTATCAATATATGACAGAATATCGTATTATTAGTATGTGAAAAAATGAGAAGGAGGCAATTATGAAAAAGAAAGAAGCTATTGTTTTGGGAGCTATGGTGGTAGCCATGCTTGGCCTTGCTGCCTGCGGCAAAGAAAAAGCTCCTGAGGAGAGCGCTGCAAATGAAGCCGTAGTAGAAGAGAGCGTAGTAGCAGAGGCAGAAGATGCTGCGTCCGAGGAAGTGTCCGAAGAGGCTTCTGAAGAAGCCAATGAGGAGACCACTGAAGAAGTGACTGTAGAGGAGGCTGCCGATGTATCTGAGGAAAGGGCAGAAGCAGATTCTACAGAGACAACCGATGAAGCTGCCCTCCCTGCATATGAATATCCGGGACCTGAGCTGTTCTACACAGTTTTATATTCTTATCTTAATGAGAATATCGGAAAGCTGTATCCCGAAGCAGACGTCACAATTCCCTGTCCTGTAATCATATATGAGGATGAAAGTGATAAGTCAGACATCAAGGTTTACGGCGATTTCTGGGTATTTAACTATAAACTAAACGGTGACATTCTGGAGAATACTTCAGGCGGTTCTCACCCCGGATGCATACATATTGCAAGTACCGATGAGGGCTACGAAGTTACAGGAATGGATGAAGTAGAAGACGGAAGTTCCTACGAACCTTCAGCAAGAGAGATTTTCGGAGACCGTTATGATGATCTCATAAAGGCAACAAGTGATGAGAAGGGAAGAGAGGAGCTTAGAGCTCAGATCATTGCTAACTATGTTTTTGCAAATGACCTTAAGATCACAGCTTATAAGGACTATGGCTGGGATCCTGTAACACTCCCTGAACAGAATATTGATTCATTCTACAGCAATCTGAATTAGAAAGCGGGTAAAATATACCCGTTAAATATCCTCTAAAAAAGACAGTAAATATAGCAAGAATCGGTTGACCTATCTTAAAGTTTGCGATATTATAATATTTGTTTACTTTTACGGTTTAAAGCGTCAAAACATAAAAGCGTAAAAGCGTACAAAGGCAATTACAATTTCGAGGAGGTAGGTATGAAAAAGAAGATTCTTGCCGCTATCTTAAGCGGAGCAATGATTTTAAGCATGACCGGATGTGCTAAGACGGCCGGAGATGCAGCCAAGGATACTGCTGATACAGCGAGCAGCGAGGCTGCTGAGAGTACAGAGGAGGCTTCAGAGGAGGCTACTGAAGAAGCAGCAGAAGAGGCTTCAGAAGAGGCTACTGAGGAAGCAGCTGATGACACAGCTAAGGCTGAGGCAGGCAAAACTTTCCACGTTGGTGTTATCCAGCTCGTTGAGCATCCTGCACTTGATGCAGCGACCAAGGGGTTTGAAGAGGCTCTTGCAGAGGCTCTCGAGGCTGAGGGGTACTCAGTAGAGTTTGATTATCAGAACGCACAGGGTGAGCAGGCTACATGCGCAACCATTGCTACTAAATTCGTAAATGACAATGATGACCTTATTATGGCAAATGCAACACCTGCACTTCAGGCAGTTGCAGCAGCTACAGGAGATATCCCGATTGTTGGAACATCTGTTACAGACTATGAGTCAGCAGGTGTTGTTAAGTCTAACGACGCTCCCGGAACAAATGTAACAGGTGCATCTGATTTTGCTCCTATCGATGAGCAGATCGCACTTCTTCAGAAACTTGTTCCTGATGTAAAGCAGGTTGGTATTCTTTACTGCTCATCAGAGGCTAACTCAAAATTCCAGGTTGATCTTGCTGCAGAGACACTTGAGGCAGCAGGTATCGCTTATAAGGAATACACAGTTGCTGATTCCAACGAGATTCAGTCAGTTGTAACAAATGCAATCGCTAACTGTGATTGCCTCTACATTCCTACAGACAACACAATTGCTGATAACATGTCAATCGTTAAGAACGAAGCATGGCCTGCAAAAACTCCTGTCATCTGTGGTGAGGAGAACATGTGTAAGAACGGCGGCCTTGCAACTCTTAGTATCGATTACTACGAACTCGGTGTTACAGCCGGTAAGCAGGCTTTCGAGATTCTTGTAAATGGTAAGAATCCTGCTGAAATGGCTATCGAGTATGGCGGAATCACCGGTGAGTACAATCCTGAGACAGTAGAAGCTCTTGAATTCGATGAGAGCCTTCTTGAGGGACTTACAGCTATCGATATGTCAGCTGCTGAATAAGACAATACCTATTTTTTCATAATAACCAAAAAGCAGAGGCGAAGGTGCTCGGTTACATGGGCACCTTCTTACGCTGTCTTATGGGAAGATATTTTTTTCTGATTATTTTTATTTCAAAGGAGAATTTCTATGATCTCGCTTTTACATGCACTGCCTGGTTCAGTAGCCCAGGGACTTATTTGGGGAATTCTGGCTATCAGTGTTTTCCTTACTTTCAAGGTACTTGATTATGCAGATATGACTGTTGACGGTTCCTTCTGCACAGGTGGAGCAACCACAGTTATGGTTATGCTTTCAGGACAAAATGTATATGTTGCACTTCTGTGCGGAGTACTTGCAGGAATGCTTGCAGGTTACGTTACAGGTCTTTTACATACAATGCTTAAGATTCCGCCGATTCTGTCAGGAATTCTTACACAGCTTGGATTGTATTCGGTGAACCTGGCTATCATGGGTAAATCCAATCAGGCCATAAGTGTCGACCAATATGCGCTTCTTGTGAGTCTTAGATTTATCAATTATTCCATCCTGATGAGTGTTATCATCGTGGCTGTTATCATCTTTATCCTTTATCAGTTTTTTGGAAGTGAGATCGGATCTGCTATCAGAGCAACAGGTTGTAACCAGAACATGGCAAGAGCACAGGGTATCAACACAGGACGCTGTATCAGAATCGGTCTTGTTGTAAGTAATGGTCTTACAGCTTTTGCCGGCGGACTCTATGCTCAGTATCAGGGAAATGCAGATGTTAATGCAGGACGTGGTGCTATCGTTATCGGTCTTGCAGCTGTTATCATAGGCGAGGTTATTTTTGGAACCAGACATAATTTTGCACTTAGAATGGCATTTTCAGTAGTTGGTGCCATCATCTACTACATCGTTATTGCCATAGTCCTTCAGCTCGGACTGCCTTCAACATTCCTCAAGCTCTTAAGTGCAGTACTTGTTGCAGTATTCCTTGGCATTCCTGCGATTCAGGGATATCTGGGAATTAAGAGTAGTAAGAATTGATCAGCCTTTGGGCCCCGCTATATTGAAGTCAAATAAAAGGAAAGCAAATTATGTTAGAGATTAAAAATCTGGTAAAGATATTTAATAAAGGAACAATAAATGAGAGAGTTGCCTTAAACGGCGTAAACTTAACTCTTAATGATGGCGATTTCGTTACTGTCATTGGCGGTAACGGAGCCGGAAAATCAACAATTTTGAATGCGGTTGCAGGTGTATGGCCTGTTGATGAGGGAAGCATCGTCCTTAACGGACATGATATTACAGGTCTTCCCGAGTACAAGAGAGCAAAGTACATCGGCAGAGTTTTCCAGGATCCTATGATGGGAACCGCTGCTACAATGCAGATTGAGGAGAATCTTGCGCTGGCTGCAAGACGTGGTCAGAGCAGAGGCTTAAAGCGCGGAATTACCGCCGTTGAGAGAGCAGGCTTTAGAGAACAGCTGGCATCTCTTGACCTTGGACTTGAGGATCGCCTTACAAGTAAGGTTGGTCTTTTATCAGGTGGTCAGAGACAGGCAGTAACACTTCTTATGGCATCTCTAAAAAAGCCGGATCTCCTGCTTTTGGATGAGCACACAGCTGCGCTTGATCCCAAGACTGCCAAGAAGGTTCTTGAGATTTCAGAGAATATCATCAAGGAGCACAACCTTACAGCTCTTATGGTTACTCACAACATGAAGGACGCTATCGCTCATGGTAACAGACTTATCATGATGAGCGAAGGTAAGATCATCTACGACGTATCCGGCGAAGAAAAGAAGAACCTTCAGGTTTCAGACCTCCTTCAGAAGTTTGAGGAAGCAGGAAACGACGAGGTTAACGACTCAATGGTATTGTCCTAAATTAGTTGAATATTGATAGTTACTTGGACTGCTTTACCTGTTGGTATGGCAGTCCTTTTCATTTTATATGGCCCAGGCGCGTAGCGGAATTTCGAAAGGAAAACTAATTTGATATAATGAATAAAGGGCTGATTTTATGACCCTACTCACGATACGAATTGGAGACATCTATATGGCAACAAAGGAATCTGTAAAAGAAAGAACAAGCAGCAAAATAAAGGAACCACGGCAGTTCAATGTGGTGATGCACAACGATGATTTCACTACTATGGAATTTGTGGTTGATGTTCTTGTAGATATTTTTCATAAAGACGAAGTGACAGCTCAGGCTATTATGTTAAACGTACATAAGACAGGGAAAGCTGTTGTGGGGAAATACCCCTACGATATCGCAACAACCAAGGTTAATGCGGCGCTTACCAGAGCAAAGAGCGAGGGTTTTCCCTTTAGAATGACAGTGGAGGAAGCATAAGGCATGAATTTATCAAAAGAGGCGGCAAGCGTACTGCAAGCAGCAATAGATTTTGCAAGGGAAAATAAATATGAATATGTAACTCCCGAGATACTGCTTATGTTTATAACAGAGGATGAGGTCTTTTCCCAGGCTTTTTATGAATGCGGCGGAGACATTAATCTGTTGATTTCAAGGCTTTCGGGTTACATAAAGGAATATATTGAAAAGGTGGAAGACAGGGAGCCGGAGGTTTCTCTTGGACTAAATCTTCTCATCAATTTTGCAACCCAGAGCGCCTTTGGAAGCGGTAGCAAGGAGATACATATAAGACATCTTGTTCATGCTCTCTATAACCTTGATAACAGCTATGCCCTCTATTACCTTGAACAGCAAAAGATTACAGAGGCTGATCTCTTGGAGCAGATGGCTGACATCGAGGAAATAATAGAGCTTGATAAGGAGAGCGTAATACCGAAAAATACAGAGGATATGGGCAGCAATTGGAGGCTTTATGCCCCTTGTCTTAACGAAACTCTGACGGATGTTAATCCTTTGATTGGCAGAAAGACAGAGCTTGACAGAACTATCCAGATTCTGTGCAGGAAGGATAAAAATAATCCGCTTCACATAGGTGAACCGGGAGTTGGAAAAACAGCCATAACCTACGGCCTTGTGGAGCTTCTTAAGAAAGGCCAAGTGCCGGATGCACTATCGGGTGCAAAAGTTTTTGCCTTGGATCTTGGTGGTATGCTAGCAGGAACCCAGTACAGGGGCGATTTTGAAAAGCGCTTTAAGAAGGTTTTATCTGAAATTGGAAAAGAAGAAAAACCTATTATTTATATTGATGAAATCCATAACCTTTCAGGAGCGGGAGCTGTTGGAGAGGGCTCTTTTGATGCTTCAAATATGCTAAAGCCCTATCTGTCAGATGGACATATCAGGTTCATCGGTGCCACAACTTTTGAGGAATACAAAAAGTATTTTGAGAAAAATAAGAGCCTTACCAGACGTTTCCAGAATGTGGAAATCAAGGAGCCTACTCTTGATGAAGCTACAAAGATTCTGGAGGGCTTAATGGATAAGTATGAGACCTACCACGGCGTTAAGTACGATAAGGGTGTACTTGAATACGCCGTGACTATGAGCGATAAGTACATAAACGAGAGATATCTTCCTGATAAGGCAATCGATCTCATTGATGAGGCTGGGTCTTACAGAAAGCTTAATCCCACAGACAAAAAGAAGCAGATTGTGGATAAAGAGGTCATCAACGAGATTTTAACCAAAATTTGTAGAGTGCCTATAGAAACTGTTGAGACTGATGATCTGGCAGGCCTTGCAACGCTGGAGAGCCGCCTTAAAAAGGTTATCTTCGGGCAGGATGAGGCGGTAAGCCAGGTTGTAAATGCGGTTAAATTTTCAAAGGCTGGCCTAACCGAGGAGAATAAGCCTCTTGCAAGCCTTCTCTTTGTTGGCCCCACAGGAGTTGGTAAAACGGAGATAGCAAGGAGTCTTGCGAAGGAGCTTGGTGCTAAGCTTATCAGATTCGATATGAGTGAGTACGGAGAAAAGCATGCCGTTGCAAAGCTTATCGGTGCTCCTGCAGGATATGTGGGCTATGAAGAGGGCGGAATTCTCACAGAAGCTATCAGGAAGAACCCTTCATCAGTTCTCCTTCTTGATGAGATAGAGAAGGCTCATCCTGATATCTATAACGTGCTTTTGCAGGTTATGGACTATGCCACACTTACTGATAATCAGGGAAGAAAAGCAGACTTTAGAAACGTAATTGTCATCATGACTTCCAATGCAGGCGCCAACAGACTTGGTAAGAGCGGCATTGGATTTATCAGTGAGAATCACGATAACAGCGTTCTCATGGAAGAAGTTAAGCGCACTTTCCAGCCTGAGTTCAGGAACCGCTTAAGTAAGATTGTAGCTTTTAACAGCATGGATGAAGCCATGGCCAGCCTTGTTGTTGATAAAAAGCTTGGTGAGATGGCTGATCAGCTCCTCTCTAAGAAGATCACGATTTCTGCTGATAAAAAGGCCAAGGAACTTGTCAAGAAGCGCGGAATCAGTCAGGAGTTTGGCGCAAGAGAAGTGGACAGAGTTATCAGAAATGATATAAAGCCTCTTTTTGTGGATGAGATTCTCTTTGGAAAGCTTAAGGATGGCGGAAAAATATCCATCACTGTTAAAAATGGTGAGTTTGCAGTGAATGCATCTAAGAGTACCGCTAGGAAGAGTCCTGCTAAAAAAGCTTCTGCTAGAAAGATTTCAACTAAGAAATAAGGGATTATACGATGCCTGTTTACAAGCTTAAAGAAAACGAAATAAGTTTTCCTCTTCCGACGCTGGCAGAAGATGATGGTCTTTTGGCTATCGGAGGGGATCTGTCAATTGATAGGCTTATCCTTGCTTATAGCAACGGGATTTTTCCCTGGTATAACGAAGGAGAGCCTATATTGTGGTGGTGTCCAAAGGAGAGGTTTATCATAAGACCTGCGGAAATCCATGTGTCTCACTCCATGAATAAATTCATGAGAAAGCATCTTATAAGTGTCAGGATAAATCGTGATTTTGCTGATACCATGCACAGATGCAGGATAAAGCGAGAGTTTGCTGAAGGTACCTGGATCACCGATGATATGGAGGAAGCTTACGGAAGGCTGGCGGAGAAGAATCTAGCTATTAGCGTTGAAGCTTTTATTGATGGGCAGCTTGCCGGAGGCCTCTACGGAGTAAGCCTTGGTAAGTGTTTCTTTGGTGAGAGTATGTTTTCAGATATGGAAAACGGCTCGAAAATAGCCCTTATCATGCTTGCAAAGATTTTACAGCAAAATGACTATGTAATGATAGATTGTCAATTTCACACCGACCACCTTGAGAGTATGGGCGGTGTGACTATTTCCTATGAAGAATATCGGGACCTCCTAAAAAAAGGAATAGGAGATCCCGGTTGATTTAATGTATTTTTATCTTGTTATTCCAAAGTAGGTGTCTATACCATCTGCAATTCCGTTTATTATAAGCCACTGGTAGTCTTCTGTGGACATCAGCTTATCTTCTGCGGGATTGGACATATATCCCATTTCGACAATTGTTACAGGAACCTGACACCAGTTAATGCCGCTCATTGTATCTGTTTCCCATACGCGCTCTTTTTTACAGCCTGTGCTTGCAACAAGTGAGTCGAGGACATTGGTTGAGAGCTGGAAGCTTTGGTCGTGGAGACTTGCGTTATAAGGATTTCCTGTAGTCTGACATATGGTCATTGCACCGTTTACGGAAGGATCCTCTGATCCGTTTGCATGTATTCTGATAAAAGCATCTGCGTGGTTATTATTGGCAATGGCTGCTCTCTCAGAATTGCTGATATTCACGTCATGACTGGTTCTTGTCATGATAACTGTATATCCGCGGTTCTCCAAGGTGCTCTGAAGCTTCTGGGATACCATAAGTGTCAGTTCATATTCGTGAAGGCCTGTAGCCACGCCTGTTGTTCCGCCTGTAACCTTTGCCTTTGTTTCTGTTGCTCCGGGTCCAATAGGTTCCTGCTCTGTGTTTGCATGCTGCTGGTGTCCCGGATCGATTACTACTAGTAGATTGTTTGGTGGAGCAGGAGTGCCATCAGGATTTTTAGCAGGATCAGTTCCGGGTGTTGGCTGGGTGCCGTCAGGAGATGGCTGATTATCAGGACCTGCATCAGGATTTGTTTGATCATCTGGATTATTGTCACTGTCAGAGACATCTCCATCACCGTTGTCACCATTTCTGTTATTTCCATGGCTATTGGGAGCGTTGTCTATATCGGAATCATCACCGTTATCTGAAGGGAATGAGCCGTTTCCAAAGTCAGGGTTGCTGCTTGGACTTCTGAGGTTAGAGCCTGAAGGTTCCGGAGCGTCGAAATCATTGTCAGGACCTGAACCTGAATCGCCATCTCCAAGCCCATCGGAAGGACCTGAAGGTCCACCACCGAAGCCGCCATCTCCGTAATCGCCGCCGTCTCCAAGGCCGTCTTTTTCGCCATCGCCCTGATCACCGCTTCCTACACCTTCGCCGGTGCCATCTGGCTGTTCCATATTCATGCCTTCTCCGCCACCAAGGTCCGTGCCGTTATCACCGGTTTCCTGTCCGGCTTCTGTTCCCGAATATCCGCCGCCCTGTCCAAGCCCTGTGGTTTCACCACTCTGGGGCTGACTGCAGCCGGCAAGCATAACTATTGCCGCCAGTGTTAATGTTATGTACTTAATTCTTTTCATAATTCCCTCTTACTTTTATCTTCTTGTTCGCTGCCTTGAAAACTATTTATAAGTCAACATATGTGACTATATCCTGTTCAATTGTGAAAAGACAGGCTAGCCATACCAAATTATTATAACAACGGAATAAACATAATTCAGCATCAAACACATAAAAATCACAAACGGAGGGAATTGGAACGGATAATAAATGAGAAGTTTTGAGCAATCATTAAGTAGATGGAGCAGGTGCAAAATAGTATTCTGAGAGAAACCGTTAATAATGCAGAACATTCATATTAGTGCATCTTACGGAATCATGCATGGTGGAATACATGACTATACAAAAACTTTAGGACAGACATTTAGGGGAAGGATATGAGTAAATTTCTTTTATTTAATGAAAAAAAGGTAGCAGATATTATCATTGAGAAGAGTGCCTATGAAGGAGTAAAGGAGATTGGTAAAACTGTAACGGAAGATATAGCTCTTGTTACAGATGTAGAGCCAAAGATTGTCAGCTCTATAGAGGATGTAAGCGGAGAAACGGCAGTTCTTTTTGCCACAGATAAAAAGAGTGCCTATCTTGAATACCTTGAACAGGCGGGGCTTATTGATCTCTTTGCAATACGAGGAAAAAGAGAAGTTTTCTTAATGAAGACCATTGATGTGACAGGTCAGGCAGAGCTACATTGCGAAGGCATTGGCAGTCATATCAGACAGTTCCTAGTTGTGGCAGGAAGCGATAAGAGGGGCACTATCTACGGAATGTTCCATTTATCAGAGCTTATCGGAGTATCACCACTTGTATATTTTGGGGATGCATATCCTGAGAAGAAGAGTGTGGTTGAGATAAATATTACCGAAAATGCCGGCTGCAAGGTTGATGGCAACTGCGATACTTACATTTCCAAGGAACCTTCAGTATACTACAGAGGCTTCTTCATAAATGATGAGTGGCCTGCCTTTGGAAACTGGGCTACGGAAAAGTTTGGCGGCGTAAATGCCCGGTGCTACCGCAAGGTTTTTGAGCTGCTTCTTCGTCTTAAGGGTAACTACATGTGGCCTGCCATGTGGAACTCCAACTTTTCAGAAGAGGGCCCCGGCATTGAGAACGCAAGGCTTGCAGATGAGCTGGGAGTAATTATGGGAACATCGCACCATGAGCCACTTTTCAGAGCGGGCAATGAGTGGCAGCAGCAGTACAGAGAATATGGAGATGACAATTCCTGGAGTTTCATTTCAAATGCGGAAGCAATAACAAAGTTCTGGGAAGATGGCGTGCGCAGGAATAAGGATTTTGAGAGCGTTATCACCATTGGTATGCGCGGAGAAGCAGATAGTAAGCTCCTTCCGGAGGATGCCACTATGAAAGATAATATTGAGGTCGTTAAAAAGGCTATTCTTGCTCAGGATAAGATTCTGTATGACCAGTTTAAAGATGGGGACAATATCTATTCTAAGGGCAAGGAAAGTGGGAAGACTTACGAGGATATTTTAAAGGATGTTCCCAGAATGCTTGCTATCTACAAGGAGGTCGAGGACTATTACTACGGTGATGATACCTGCGAGGGACTAAAGGATTGGGATGAACTTAAGGATGTTATTTTCCTTTTAAGTGATGACAACCACGGAAACTTAAGGAACCTCCCTACAGAGGCTGAGCGTAGTCACGCCGGCGGGTACGGAATGTATTACCACTTTGATTACCATGGTGCGCCAATCAGCTATGAGTGGACTAACTGCAACAGGCTCACCAGGACCTGGGAGCAGATGACAACAGCCTATGAAGCCGGTGTTCGCAAGATGTGGATAGTCAACGTGGGAGACCTTAAAGAGATGGAGTATCCCTTAAGCTTTTTTATGGACCTTGCCTACGACTATGAGACCTATGGTTTAAATGGGCTTAATAAGATTGAGGACTACGTGTACTCCTGGATTGACAAGCAGTTTGCGGGAAAACTTACTAAAACTCAGAAAAAGGATATGTTCAAGGTCCTTGAGGGTTATACAAGATTCAATGCCATGAGAACTCCCGAGACCATGAATGAGATGATTTACCATCCCATTCACTTTAGAGAAGGAGAGAGGATTCTTGCAGAGGCGAGAGACATACTTGAAACAGCTAAAAAGCTCCACGAAGAGCTTTCGCAAGATGCACTTCTTACCTATGAGAGCATGATCTATTATGCGGCAGCAGCTTCTCTTAATCTTGTTATTGCATGGATACTTACAGGTTTTAACCATGAGCTTGCAAAGCGCGGCGCTGTATACGCTAACAGCTATATAGATGAAATTGAAAAAAGGATAGCCCTTGATAAGCTGCTTGTAAATGAGTTCCACCAGATCGCAGACGGCAAGTGGAACCATTGCCTAAGTTCAGCCCATACAGGCTTTAGGACCTGGGATGACAGAGAGTGGTTCTATCCGGCAACAGTTAAGGTAACTCCTATTTCAGGTGCCAAGGCCATTGTGAGCTTTAGAGGGTATGACAGATATCACCTCGGAGCACACTGGCAGGACAATGCGCCAATAGTTTGTGATGATTTTTTGTTTGCCGGTTCAGAGGAGGCTCTTCTTGATATTGACGCCAAGGGAGAAGTTCCCTTCGATTATGAGATTGTTTCTTCCGGAGATGCTCTTGTATTTTCTGATGCCAGGGGACGCGTGGAATCTGGTAGAAGCACAGTAACCATAACGAAAAATCATAAGGCTGATCTATCCGGAGTTTTGGAAAGCAAGGGAAGAGTCAATATTACCTTCGATAACGGAGAAAAGACCTATGTGGATTTTGTGTTACTTCCAGGAGAAGTAATTACCAAGGAAATGGACATAGACGGCGCTGAATTTAATGTGGAGACAAGTTCTGTGGAAGGTTCTATTTCAGAGAAAACAGGTTCTGCCGATGCCGGAGAGAGTAAACAATATCACAGAATCAGCGAAAATAAGCCCTTCTGCTGCGTAGCGGCTTCTGATTTTGTAGAAAAAGATGATGCAGAAGATGCAGGATTCGAGGTTGTGGATTTCCTTGGAAGAGAAAACTGCGCGGTAAAAGCTTTTCCTCCTATGAAGGCATTTGAAACTCCTGCCGGCGCACCGTCAGTAAGCTATGAGATTGAGGCTTCTGAAGATGGCGAGTACGATGTGATTTTCTATATGCTCACAAGAAACCCCTACCACAAGGGCGGAAGGCTTGACTTTTTTGCATCTGTAAACGACGAAGAACCATCAGTTGTTCACTCTGTTTCAGACCACTATTACACAGAGTGGCAGGATCTGGACTGGGCTCAGGGAGTACTTAGATCCGGCAGATGTGTAGAAATAGCCGTTTCATTACAGAAGGGATATAACAAACTTAAGGTATACGCAGGTGATCCAGGTGTTATCATCGAAAAAATAGTCATTAAGAGAAAAGACTACAGATTACCGGAAAGCTATCTGGGGCCTGTATCTGAGTGACTTCTGTTTTAATCAGCTTGAAATGGCTTTTTCTATATTCAATCAGCCCAAAAGGATATATCGTAAACGCCTGATTTGTGCGTATAATAGTATTTATGAGCATACATTTTAAAACTGAGATCAAGACTGATCGTCAGAGTAATGAAAAATACATAGAGGTCAAGGGAAGCGAGGGACTTTCCAGAATAATAGATATTCCTGGTGAAATAGAATCCCTCCCGGTTCGCGTGATAGGAAATCATGCCTTTTCATCAAGAAAAGATATAGAAGAGATCCACATTCCGGATTCAGTGACAACAATCCTTGGCTTTGCTTTCCACAACTGCGGAAACCTAAGGAAGATTGTGCTGACAGACAGCGTAACAGAATACCTTGATGGTAGCACCAGGCAGTGCGAGAACTTAGATGAAATCGAAGTGACCATAAAAAGAGGAAATTACCAGATAATCAGAAGTATTCTCGGAGATAACGACAGAAGACTTAGATTCAGGATCCACATGCCTTATGAAAAGGAAGCGCTTCTGGTATTTCCGGGATTTAATTATGATTTTGTGGAAAACACCATGGCAAGAACCATACAGTTTGCCATTGAAGGAACGGGTTATGCATACAGAGAGTGCGTAAAAAGTGATACCGTAAACTTTAGAGAATACGACAACATGTTTTCAAAGACATCTGCTGATGACCCTGTAACAGCGGAAATGATAGCAATAGCAAGGCTTTCATATCCGTGCGAGCTCTTAGATGAAGCCAGAGAAATGTATGAAAACTGGCTTAGAGAAAACGCGGCAAAGAATTTGACCAGAACAGTCAAAAGCTCAAAAGACGCGGAAGACAGCCTGCAATTCTATATCAAGAGAAGACTGCTTCCATTCGATGCAATATCAGATGTAGTCAGGGTTTCGGTTGATTATGACAGAACTGTCATAACAAGCCTTTTGATGGAATATCGCAGTACTTTTGAGGATAATAATTTATTAGAACTGGATTTTTAATGAGCAGAAAAGAAGAACTGATAAACATCGGAAATAAAATATGGAGTGCAGTCAGGACGGAGCTTTTAGTATCAATGAAGTTTCTTGCTCCTGCTCTTTCTATGCTTTCTGACAGGATTGAGTTATCCACAAGGACTGTGGGAACGGATGCGGTGGATATTCTCTACAATCCCGACTATATCCTCAGGACCTACGTGGAGGAGCCAAACAAGCTAAATCGCACATATTTCCACATGCTCCTTCATTGCATGTTCAGACATATGTACAGACCGCTCCAGTGCGAGGATATAGAAGTCTGGAATCTCGCTTGCGATATAGCCGTAGAGCATATCCTTGATTCCATGGATTATCAGTGCATTTACAGGATAAGCTCTGACCTTCGGGATAGATGGTACGAGAGACTTAAAAAAGATGTGAATGTACTGACAGCAGAGAGGCTCTATAACTATCTGAAAAATGATGTCATATGGGAGGATGAGCGGGAGTTTGAGAAGCTTCAAAATGAATTCCTTCTTGATGACCACTCATTCTGGGAACGTCTAGAAGATGATAAAAAGGACGAAGATAACAACGAGAAGCCGGATATCGACCTTGATATGCAGATGAGGCTTAGGCGTGCCAACAAGAAAGAATTAGAGGAATCCTGGAAAAACGTCGCAAAGAGAGTAAAAAGCGACGTGGCAAACCTTGGCGACGATAAGAGCAGTGAAACCGGAAGCCTGTCCTTCTACCTGAAAGCAGAGAGCGTAGACAAAACCTACTACACGGATTTCCTTGATCAGATTGCGGTAATCAGAGAAGAACTAAGAGTTGATCCCGACTCCTTCGACTATGGACTCTACAATTACGGCTTGGAACTTTACGGAAACATGCCTCTTTTTGAAGAGAACGAATATAGTGAAAACCACAAGGTGGACGAGCTTGTTATAGCCATAGACACATCTGCATCCTGCTCTGAATCCCTGGTTCAGACCTTTTTAAATGAAACCGCAGGGATACTTAGGCAAAGTGAGAACTTTTTCAGAGAGATCCATGTGCATATAATTGAGTGTGATAACAGGCTGCAAAATGATATTCTGATAAAACACCCGGAGGAAATGGAAGAATACGCCAAGAACTTCAAGATTTCCGGCGGATACGGCACGGATTTCAGGCCGGTATTTGAATATGTGGATGAAATAAGGAAACGGGGAGAACTAAGGAACCTGCGGGGACTTATGTATTTCACCGATGGTTTTGGGGACTATCCTACAATTCCAACAGAGTACGACACAGCCTTTGTATATCCTTCGGACGTGCAGACAGACACAGACCATATGCCGGATTGGGCGATTGCTCTTTATATTTGATGAAAAAAACGGTTACATAGATAACCCGGAGAGGACATATATGAACATAAAAAGTGCAAAACAGGAAATAGTAAATACCATAAAAGCCTACAGGCAGAAGGATGAGCTTGGGAATTACCTGATTCCCGTGCAGAAGCAGAGACCAATTCTTCTAATAGGACCTCCGGGTATCGGTAAAACTGCCATTATGGAGCAGGTGGCTCAGGAACTTTCAATAAATCTTGTATCCTATACTATCACCCATCACACAAGGCAAAGTGCCATCGGACTTCCCTTCATATCCAAGAAGGAATACGGCGGAAAAGAGATGTCCGTGACAGAGTACACCATGAGTGAGATCATTGCTTCTGTTTATGACAAGATAGCCGCAACAGGAGTAAAGGAAGGTATTCTTTTCCTTGATGAGATAAACTGCGTATCTGAGACACTGGTTCCCACCATGCTGCAGTTTCTTCAGTATAAAACCTTCGGAGCCCACAAGGTTCCCGATGGTTTCATCATCGTAACAGCCGGTAACCCGCCCCAGTACAACAAAGCAGTCAGGGATTTTGATATCGTTACCCTTGACCGTGTTAAAAAGATCGAAGTTGAGGAAGACCTTGAGGCTTTCAGGGAATATGCTGACGTAACAGGAGTTCATGGCGCAGTCCTTGCTTACCTCGATATCCATAAGGACAATTTCTATAAGATAAAAAATGATGTTAACGGCAAGAAATTTGTCACCGCAAGAGGCTGGGAGGATCTGTCACAGTTTATCAGAACCTATGAAAAGCTTGGTATCGAGGTCGATGAAAATGTGTGCGGACAGTACCTGCAGGATCCAGAAATAGCAAGGGATTTTGCTATGTACTATGCCCTTTACAGAAAATATGAGGACCTCTACAACGTGGAAGGGATCCTTCAGGGAGAAGTTCCTGCTGAAAGAGATAAGCTTAGAAAAGCACCTTTTGATGAAAAGCTCAGTATCATAAGCTTACTTATAGACAGACTGTCTCAGGAATTTGCCGATTATGATTCAAAACTCTCTGTACAAAAGGAGCTTCAGAAGGAAATATCAGCCATAGTTAAGGGATATGCCAAAGAAGCTAACAGCGAAGGAGAGTCCGACGGCATCCTCTCAGAGATAAGGTCAAGAAGTGCATATCTTGCATCTGAATTCGAGAGAAAAGCAGGCGCAAACCTCATGGATCCTGCTACAGAGAATACCATGAAGCGCACGATATCTGCACTTGGTGATTTGGAGGAAAAACTTGTCATAGAGCTTGCCCAAAATGCAGAGGAAGAGGCAAAAGAACCAGGAGAAACCTCTTTAGATGGCGGAGATAACACCGAAAGCAGAACAGAAAAAGAGAAGGCTTTCATCAAAAAATGGTTTACAGAAAGAGAGCTTGAAAGAAGAAGCAGCGCAGAGAAAACCGGAAAGCACCTGTCAAACTGCTTTGGCTTCATTGAAAAAATCTATGGCGAAGAGCAGGAGATGGTTCTTTTCCTGACACGCCTTGATTCCGGTCACTATAGCCTTAACTTTATCCAAAATGAAGGCAGCGAAGAATACTACAAATACAACAGACTCCTCCTACTTAGAGAGAGGAAGGAAGAACTTAAGGAAAAAGTCCTGGAACTGCTGTAATCTTTTCATCAAAAACAGCCGATAATTACTTTGAAGTATAGAATAAATTAATTCGGTTTTGCGCAAACCATAAGTGAGGGGGATAAAGATGAGAAGAATTATAAAGAGTGTCCTTGCAGCATTTCTTGTAATTACGCTTAGCTTTACCGCGTTGCCGATAACTTCTGAGGCGGCATTTAACGACCTTAAAAAGAGCGGAGTTTCCTTTAATTTAGGTCTTGGATCCTGGACAGCTGTTTACACCAGGCTTCCCGGTGTAAAGAAGTATCAAAAGCTCTATGCCAAGATAACAAAATTCAGGAAATCCGGAGGAGGAGGCTCGGGCGGAAGTTCCGGAGCAGAGTATCTGATGACTATTCAGATAGTATTCCCCAAGAAAATGTCAAAGAAAATGGCTCAGGCCTTTAGTGCCAGAACAACAGGTACTGAGTTTATAGATTACATAGACGTTGTGGCTTGTGATTACAGAACAGGTGAGAACCTTATTACAGACCAGACGGAAGCCACCTACGGACATAACTACAAGGAAGTTGCTTCTGTTCAGG
Organism: Butyrivibrio sp.; assembly: GCA_024690485.1. GTDB lineage: Bacteria > Bacillota > Clostridia > Lachnospirales > Lachnospiraceae > Butyrivibrio. The sequence continues at coordinate 21,503 of JAILPB010000122.1, forward strand.
AGCTTGGAAACGGAGTGTGGAAAAAGTATAAGCCCCAGAAGGTTTCCTGGTCAGGCGGAGATTATGCCTACTATGTTTCCTATGCCAAGACTTTGAAAATCACCATTCCTGCAGGCTATAAGTATACCTGCGTCGGAGTTTGCGGAAATCATGTAAAAGACTATGACACACTTACTGATTGGAATCAGGGATTTACAGAAGGCTACACAGTTTTATCTGATACAGCCCATGTAAAGCTTAAGAACAAAAAAACGACTGCCAAGCTTTGTCATTTCATCAGATTAAAACCCTGACCTATAGAATGATCGGAGAGCCTCAGGATCCCTTCAAGGCTCTCCGTTTTATTCTATAATCCTTTAATAAATTAACCATTAAAAAAATAAAAAAAATATATATTTCATGTTTTGCGTTTTTCTAAAGTATATAATGAAGGTGAAGTATTATTTTTGTTATTACAGGCAGAAATCCGCACGGGTTGCGGGTTTGCTATAAAGTATTCTAAGTTTTGAGGTTAAAGTATGGGCGATATTTTGCAGACCGGAAATGAAAGAATGGTCCATTATCTCACCGGACTTCCAAATGCAGGTGGCTATCTGCAGAATATTTCTATGCTCTCAAGATCTAAAAATCTGCAGGAGTATACTGCATTCTATTTCAATTTAAAAAGCTTTGGAAATTTAAATATACGATACGGGGCTGATGCCGGAGATAAGGTGCTTTTGCAGTTTACAGCTAAAGTAAGTTCTTTCCTTGAGGAAGATGAGCTTCTGGGACATCTTGGAGGTGATAACTTCGTCGCTCTTGTTAAAAAGGACAGAAAAGAAAAATTCTGCAGACTCTTAAATGGAATAGATGCCACTATCAGATGCGATAATAGAAATGAAAAGGTCAGGATTTCTGCGACTATCGGACTTTGGGACATTGACCATGACCTAAGAGAAGCAGGCGAAGTAATAGGAAAGCCTTCCATAGCCCTGCAGCATGCAAAGTATGTTCTTCATAAACCTGTAGTTAAGCTGACAGATGAGATGTTAAACAGGGTTTCCACACAGAAATCCGTTTTGGAAAAATATCAGAAGGCTCTCGAAGATAAGGAATTTCTGGTTTTCTATCAGCCAAAGGTTGATTCAATGACAAACACCCTTGTGGGTGCAGAGGGACTTGTTAGATGGAAAGACGGCGATAAGATGATTTCACCGGGAGTTTTCATACCGCCCCTTGAGCAAAACGGAGAGATAGTTCTTCTTGATTATTATGTTTTAAAGAGAGCCTGCGAGGACATAAAAGCATGGATAGAAGCAGGGATTGAACCTGTTACAATATCCGTCAACTTCTCAAGAAGAGACCTGCTTGATCAGGATCTTGCTAAGAATATCGACAAGATCATCACCAAATCAGGCATAGATAAAAAGTATATAGAGGTGGAAGTTACCGAGACTGTAGATGAACAGGAGCATGGCGAGCTTGCAAAATTCATCAGTGATCTCTATGACATGGGAATAAAAACCGCCATTGATGATTTCGGAGCAGGCTATTCATCTTTGGCAACCCTTAGAGAATTCCGGGTACACACCTTAAAGATTGACAGGTCCTTCATAAACACCGATGACTTTTCATGGAAAGATGAGATAATCCTAAAGCACATAATCAATATGGCTGAGGAACTTAAGATGCAAGTCGTAACAGAGGGTGTTGAGAGAGAAGACCAGGTCGGATTTGTAAATAACGTAGGATGTTACGTAATCCAGGGCTTTTACTATGACAGGCCCCTTCCAATAGAAGAATTCAATGAACGCCTTAGAAACAAGGTGTATTCAAGCCTAAAGTGATCCTTTGAAGAGATGAAATTATTCTCTCCAAAGGATTATTTTTTTCAGTATTATTCAGCATTTTTGAAAGTTAAAAACAATTTAAATAGCTATAAAGTTTAGGGTTACGCGGTCGATATTATTAGTGAACAAAGAAATCACATGCACAAACGGCCGATTGCATGAAACAAATAGTTAAAAGTTCGGAGGTAAATCTTATGTATATGTACGAATTGTTTCTTGCAAAAGATATAAATGGGAAGAGCATCCACTTCATAGAGACAGATCATAAGGCAGATGATCTTGAGCTGTGGCTTAAGAAGTTAGTAAAAGACAATACCATCTCTGAAGATGTTGCAAACGCAGTAACATTCGTGTGGTAATAGCCTGCCGGATAAAATTAACACCCCGTTCCCTTTGTTTAACGAAACAATAGGATCAGTCATAATAAACGAAGGTAACAAAAAAATACAGAGATCGCTTAAATAAGCGGTCTCTTTTTTATGGTTTGACAAATGATTTATTACATAGTAATATCTCAAAGTAATTTAAGTAAATAGAATTTAGTTAAAAAGGAGATAGTTAAAATGAATTTAGATGAGATCAAAGAGATTATTTCAGAGACACTTGCAGTAGATGAGGAGAAGGTTACTCCCGAGGCAAATCTTGTTGATGACCTCGCAGCAGATTCACTTAGCATCGTTGAGCTTCACATGGAAATCGAGGAGAAGCTTGGTGTAAAGATTCCTGAGGAAGAGATTTCTAATCTTCATACAGTTCAGGATATTCTCGATGCTATCAAGGCTCATCAGGCAGCATAAACAGGAGGCTGAAAATGGAAGCTCTAAGGAGTGCCCTTACATTTCCTGCGAGAGTGAAAAGAGATGTGGGAGATGTACTTTTCAAAAAGAATAAGGAACCGGTCTTTGTGACCTGTAAGGCTTGTGGAAGAAGAGCACTGAAGAAGGATTGGCAAAACAACTACTACGTTTGTCCGGTGTGCGGAGAGTACAGGACAATCGGAGCCTACTACAGACTGTCGCTGATCCTTGATCCCGGAAGCATTCATGAGCTAAATGCAGATATGAAGGCAAACGATCCAATGTACTTTCCGGAATACTCTGAAAAAATAGCAAAGCAGAGGCAAAAGACCGGACTTGAGGAAGCTGCGGTTACGGTATCAGGGAAAATCGGTGGATACAAAGTAGTAATAATAGTGCTGGATCCCAGATTTTTCATGGGGAGTATGAGCAGCATCGTGGGAGAAAAGGTAACAAGAGCCGTTGAGTATGCAACTAAGGAGAAACTTCCCCTTATTATCTTTTCAGCAAGTGGCGGAGCCAGAATGCAGGAGGGAATCTACAGCCTTATGCAGATGGCAAAAACAGCTGCAGCAATTGAGGAGTTCAACGCAAGCGGCGGCCTCTACATTAGCTTTCTGACACATCCTACAACCGGCGGAGTTACGGCTAGTTTTGCTTCACTTGGGGACATCACACTGGCTGAGCCGGGCGCACTTATCGGGTTTGCGGGCCCCAGGGTAATTGAGCAGACCATCCATAAGAAGCTTCCCCAGGGCTTTCAGAGAAGTGAGTATTTAGAAGCCCACGGCTTTGTTGATAAGATCGTTGAACGAAGTCAGATGAGAGATACGCTTTTGCAGCTCATAAAACTTCACTCAAAATGAGGAAAATCCAATGATTGAAACAATTTTAAAAAAAGTTGAGACCATAGACAAAAAAATAGAAGTTCTCGAGAAAAAAGCAAAGGGAGAGACAAAGGAGCTTGTGGATACAGCTTCTGTCTCAGAGGAAGTTCTCGAGGAAATCAGTGAAAAATATGGACAATGGGATGATCACACAAGGGAGATTGAAAAGCTAAAGGACCTTCGTGAGATTTTCCTTAAGGACATGAGAATACTTGCTCCATACGAGAAAGTATATCTTGCAAGACATGCAAAAAGACCCCATATCGATGACTTTATTGATGGGCTTTTTACAGATTTTTTCGAGCAAAAAGGAGATCACCTTTTTGATGAGGATAAGAGCATATTTGGAGGGATAGCCAGATTTCATGGGATTCCCATAACAGTTGTGGGCCACAGAAAGGGCCATAGCATGGAGGAAAACATGGAGTACAACTTCGGAATGCCTTGCCCTGAAGGCTACAGGAAGGCTCTGCGTCTTATGAATCAGGCTGAAAAATTCGGAAGACCTATCATCACTTTTATAGATACTCCCGGAGCTTATCCCGGAATGGAGGCGGAGGAGCATGGTCAGGGGGAAGCCATTGCCATGAATCTTGCCAAGATGAGTCAGTATCATGTGCCTGTGATTTCTGTTGTAACAGGCGAGGGAAATTCAGGTGGTGCGCTGGCTATCGGTGTAGCCAACAGAGTTTTGATGCTGGAAAACGCAGTTTACTCAATTCTTAGCCCTGAAGGCTTTGCCAGCATTTTGTGGAAGGATTCCGGAAGACACAAGGAAGCCTGCAAACTGATGAAGCTCACTGCTGATGACCTCCTTGAAGCGGGAGTTGCCGACGTGATAGTAAGGGAGCCACTTGGAGGTGCCCAGAGAGATTATGGGTTTGTTATGAAAAACTTAGACGAGGCACTTTATAAGAACCTTATGGACTTAAGGAAACTTTCACCATCAGAGCTCAAGGCTGACAGACAGATGAAATACAGAAAGATCGGATAAATGACATGAAGAATATAGAAATAGTTGGATACGGCATGGCAAAGGCCGGAAAGGTCGTGACAAACGACGACCTGGCCAAGATAGTGGACACAAGCCATGAGTGGATAAGCACAAGAACAGGCATAGTGGAGAGAAGGTTTTGCGATGAGAACGAAAGTGCAAATACTCTTGCTGTGAAGGCAGCTTCTGAGGCGCTTAAATCCTCCGGAATCGCAGCTGATCAGATAGCTGTCTGCATCTGCGCTACCGTTTCCAGTGAATATGTAACCCCTAGTATGGCCTGTGTTGTCCAGAGGAATCTTGGACTTAGGGAAGACATTCCGGTGCTTGATGTTAATGCAGCTTGCAGCGGTTTTATATATGGACTTGAAGTTGCAAGGGGACTTTTAAACGGAAATGGCGGCGAGTACGGATTGGTTGTTGGATGCGAGCAGCTATCAAGACTCCTTGATATGACTGACAGATCCACCTGCGTTCTCTTTGGAGATGGTGCAGGAGCTGTGATTGTGAGACTTTCAGAGGATGCGCCTTATGAAAAAGTCCTTGGTGCAAGGGGCGGGTATGAGATAACCGTCGAAGGTGCAGGTCCTGTTGTAAGCCATGTTCACATGGAGGGACAGGAAGTATTTAAGTTTGCAACTGCCACTATACCTAAGTGTATAGAAGAGCTTCAGGGAAAAAGCGGAGTCTCTCTTGACGATGTGGATCAGATCATCTGTCATCAGGCAAATGCCAGGATAATCGATCACTGTATCAGGAAGATGAAAGCAGATTCTTCAAAATTTTACAAAAACATGGATAAATACGGCAATACCAGCGCGGCTTCCATTCCAATGGCTTTATGCGAGATGGTGTCTGAAGGGAAAGTCATTCCCGGGAATAAGCTTATTCTCGTGGGCTTTGGAGGCGGACTTACCTGGGCAGGAGTTCTAATAAGATTTGGAGGCACGAAGTGAAAAAATTAAATGAGATATTGGGAACGGAGTTTCCGATCATTCAGGGGGGAATGGCAAATATTGCCACAGGTTCTTTTGCTGCAGCCTGCTCCAATGCAGGAGCTTTGGGACTTATCGGAGTTGGCGGAATGAATCCACAGATGCTTAGGGATGAGATCAGGATTTGCAGGGAAAAAACGGATAAACCCTTCGGAGTTAACATAATGCTCATGCATCCTGATGCTGATGAGTTTGCTGATATCGTTGTCAGCGAGAACGTGAAGGTAGTAACTACCGGAGCAGGCAATCCCGGAAAATATATGGAGAAGTGGAAGGCAGCAGGAATCAAGGTTATCCCTGTAGTTGCAGCTCCTATCCTGGCAAAGCATCTGGAAAAAACAGGTGCCGATGCCGTTATAGCAGAAGGCTGCGAGAGTGGCGGACATGTTGGCGAGATGACAACTATGACACTTGTGCCACAAACAGTGGATGCTGTTGACATCCCTGTCATCGCGGCTGGAGGAATTGCGGACAGCAGGCAGGTTAAGGCGGCTTTTGCCCTTGGAGCCTGCGGTATTCAGGTCGGAACATGCCTCCTTGCAAGCGTTGAGTGCCCGATTCATGAAAATTACAAGGCAGCGCTTATCAAGGCGAAGGGCACGGATGCTATCGTCACCGGCAGAATTGGAGGAACTCCCGTCAGAGTTTTGAAAAATAAAATGAGTCGTGAATACATCAGGCAGGAAAAGCTTGGCGCCACAGTAGAAGAGCTTGAAAAGTATACTTTGGGGAGCCTTAGACGCGCGGTTTTTGATGGAGATACAGACACAGGAAGCCTCATGGCAGGTCAGACCTGCGGCCAGTTAAAAGAGATAAGACCTGTTAGAGAGATTTTTAAGGAGCTTATGAAATGATGAAAACAGCTTTTTTATATGCCGGTCAGGGAAGCCAGCACAAGGGAATGGGAAAGGATCTCTACGAGAACTATCCGGAATTTAAGGATGTTTTTGATAATGCTGATGTTTCCTTTGATATTAGGGAGATGTGTTTTGAGGATCCGGACGGGCTGCTGTCCAAGACAGAGTATACCCAGCCCTGTATGGTGGCTTTTGCGGCAGGTGTCACCGGGATTTTGCAAAAGAAGGGCATAGTCCCTGATATTCTTGCAGGACTATCCCTTGGCGAGTACTCAGCTTTAAATGCTTCAGGAGTTTTCGGAAGTAGCGATGTTATAAAGCTTGCGGAGTTTAGAGGAAGCGCCATGACAAGAGCAGCAAAAGGAATCGACTGCGGAATGACAGCAATCCTTGGTCTTTCAAGGGATGAACTTCAAAAGTGCGTGGATGAGGCAACGGAGTTAGGAGTTGTATCTATCTGCAACGACAACTGCCCGGGACAGCTTGTTATTGGCGGCGAGAAGGCTGCTGTTGATAAGGCTTCGGAGCTTGCAAAGGAAAGTGGTGCAAAGCGCTGCATGCCTCTTAACGTAAGCGGACCTTTCCACACAAGTTTTATGGACAGTGCAGGAGATGAGCTTGAGGAATACTTTAAAGATGTTTCCTTTGGAAAAGAACAGGTGCCTGTGGTTTTCAACTATACCGGTTCTCTTAAGAGAGAAGATGAAACCATTGAAAGTCTCTTAAAATCTCAGGTTAAAAACGGCGTGAAGATGACCCAAAGCCTTAACTTTATGTTGGATAACGGAGTCAGACGATTTGTTGAGATTGGCCCCGGAAAAGCACTTACCGGTTTTGTAAAAAGGTGCGCCAAGGAAAAGGGCGTAGAGGATATAGAGTGTTTTAGCGTAGAAACCTGCGAAGATATTGAGAAGCTTGAAACTGCACTAGCTGCTGACAGTATTTGATTATTTGGGTTTCATAATGAAGAAAAGTCACATTTTGATAAAAAGGATCAGCGAAGATGGAAGATAGACAGTGTGCCATTATCACAGGAGCAGGCCGCGGAATTGGCAGAGCCATAGCGGTTAAGCTCTATGAAAATGGAATGAACGTAGTTATAAATTACGCAAACAATGATGAGGCAGCCAGGGAAACCGAGCGCCTTTGCAAAGATACCGGTGCCGGCGGCGAAGTTCTTGTGGTCAAGGGCGATGTATCAAATCCTGATGATGCGGGAAATATCGTGGACGAAGCGGTTTCAAAATTTGGCAGAGTAGACGTTCTTGTAAATAATGCAGGAATTACCAGAGACGGCCTGCTTCTTAGGATGTCAGAGGAGGACTTCGACAGGGTTTTGGACACTAACTTAAAGGGAGCTTTTTTCCTGACAAAAGAAGTTGTTAAGCCCATGATGAAAAAGCGCTACGGAAGAATCATCAATATTTCCAGCATTGTAGGAGTCCATGGAAATGCAGGGCAGGCCAACTACGCAGCCAGTAAGGCTGGTCTTATAGGCCTTACCAAGAGCGTTGCCAAGGAGCTTGCCGGCAGAAATATCACATCCAATGCAGTTGCTCCCGGAATGATCCGGACTGAGATGACTGATGTTATGGATGAGAAAGTTAAGGATAAAATGAAGTCCGAGATACCTCTTGGAAGGATGGGAACTCCTGAAGATATAGCTGATGCAGTTGCCTTTTTAGCAGATGAAAAGAGTAGTTATATCACCGGACAGGTGCTGGTAGTTGACGGCGGCCTTGCACTTTGAGCGTAGAGATACCTGTTATGCCAGCTTGATTTGCAGCTTATTATGGAGCCTTTGGCGAGAGCAATAGATTTATAAAGATTTGGAGCAAATAATATGGAAAAGAGACGCGTAGTTGTCACCGGCCTTGGAACCATTAATCCTACGGGAGAGTGTACTTCCAAGAGCTGGGAAAATATAAAAGAGGGGAAGCATGGAATAGGCCCCATTACTACTTTTGACACAACGGATTTCAAAGTGAAAGTGGCAGCTGAGGTCAAGGATTTTGATCCCACTTTAAAGCTGGAGAAAAAAGAAGTAAGGCATATGGCAAGATTTACCCAGTTTGCCTTATATGCTGCCGAGGAAGCAATCTGCGATTCCGGAATATGCGGAAAGTGCGAGGATTATTCTTTTTCCTCCAAGCCATCAGAAGAAGATGCGGCCAGAGTTGGAGTCATAGTATCCTGCGGAATCGGCGGACTTGACGTAATCGAGCAGCAGCACGTAAGGGGAGAGGAGAAGGGATATTCTTTCGTAAGTCCTTTCTTTGTTCCTATGGCTATAACCAATATGGCAGCTGCAAGAATTGCAATTTCTCACGGCTTTAAGGGAATGTGCTCATGTCCGGTAACAGCCTGTGCAGGCGGCAGCAATGCAGTTGGAGACTCCTTTATCAGAATTCGCGATGGCTATGAGGATGTCATGGTCTGCGGAGGCGCGGAGAGCTGCATAACTCCACTTGGAATTGCAGGCTTTCAGAATATGAAGGCACTGTCTGATGCTACAGATCCTGATAGGGCAAGCATTCCTTTTGATAAGGACAGAAACGGCTTTGTTATGGGCGAAGGCAGTGGAATTCTGGTTCTTGAGGAATACGAGCACGCAAAGAAGCGCGGAGCGCATATTTACGCTGAGATTGTTGGCTATGGCAGCAACTGCGATGCGTATCATATTACATCCCCCTCACCAAACGGAGAGGGCGGCGCAGCCTGCATGGAGCTTGCAATAAAGGATGCAGGTATCAGTAAGGAAGACATTGATTACATAAATGCTCATGGAACCTCGACTCATTTAAATGATCTGTACGAAACCATGGCTATTAAGCAGGTCTTTGGGGAACATGCGAAGAACCTCCTGGTTTCAAGTACGAAGTCTATGACAGGTCACATGCTTGGCGGAGCAGGCGGAGTAGAGGCTATTTTCTCAGTCCTTGCTCTTAGAGATGGTTTTGTGCCTCCCACCGCAGGACTTAAGGAGAGCGAAGAAGACATGGATCTCAACTACGTTCCCGGAAAAGGCGTGGAAAAGAAGCTTAATTATGTACTAAGTAACAGCCTTGGCTTTGGCGGACATAACGCTTGTGTTATTTTCAAGGCCTTTGAGGAATGATTATATTTTTAGCCTTTGATGGATGATACTTAAGAGAGTAAGTATTTTTGAGGAATGAAATTTAAGAGAAATAGGTAAGTTTTAAGTAATAATTTAATGGAAAAGAAGGAAAGATGGAAAAAATAGAATTAAACAGGGAAGAGAGAATAGAACTTACAGCTTCAGATATTGCTAAGATCCTGCCCCACAGGTATCCTTTTGCTCTTGTGGACAGAATAATAGATATGGAGCCCGGTCAGTGGGCAATTGGCAGAAAGTGCGTATCTATGGATGAACCTTTCTTTCAGGGACACTTTCCGGGAAATCCCATAATGCCGGGAGTTTTAATAATAGAAGCTCTTGCCCAGACAGGGGCAGTGGCTATCTTGTCTATTCCCGAAAACAAGGGAAAGCTTGCCCTTTTTGGAGGTATTAAAAATGGCAAGTTCAAGAGGCAGGTTGTCCCCGGAGATGTGCTGGAACTTAGATGTGAGATGATCAAATGCATGGGCCCTGTGGGAGTTGCCGAAGCGGAAGCTTTGGTAGATGGCAAAGTGGCAGCAAGGGCAGAAGTTACATTTGCAGTAGTTGATAAGTAAAGATATAATCTTGATATATAATTGGTTTTTAATAAATCTTAAGTCAATTATAGTGCCCCTAAAATTACGGAGCATTTAGTGTATCATTCTAAAAACAAGGAAGATTATTAGAAAAGGATTTTTTTAAATGTTTAACACTGCAATAAGTCAGATATATGATAAATTGAGGCTTCATCTCTACATGAAGGTCTACTCTAGATTTGAAAACAGGGAAGCTACCCTTACTACTGTTGAAACCTTCAGTATGGAAGTTATAAATGCCATGCAAGAGCCCACCGTAGCACAGTTTGCCAAGATGCTTGATATATCATCACCAAATGCCGCACACAGAATCAAATGCCTTGTTCAGAAAGGCTACGTGGAAAAAGTACAGTCTCCGGACGATGGAAGAGAATTTCACCTTCGCCCCACTCAGAAATACAAGGAATTTAGCAAGATCAATCAGGATTATCTTACAGAACTTATGAAACGCTGCGAGAAGCGCTTCTCTCCCGAAGATTTCAAAAAGCTTAACGAAATGCTGGACATCATCAACACAGAACTGATGCCGGAATTAAATATCGAAGAATTCAAAACGAGGTGGTAACACCTCGTTTTTAAAGGAAACAAAGCCATGGCTGATAAAAAGCATTTAAATATAGGAATATATGCCCACGTTGATTCGGGAAAAACTACGCTTTCAGAGGCGCTGCTGTATTTAACGGGAACCATCAGGAAGTCAGGAAGAGTAGATCACAAGGATACCTTTCTTGATACGTATTCGTTGGAGAGGGACAGGGGAATTACCATCTTCTCAAAGCAGGCTCAGATAGATCTGTCAGAGAATACCCATGTAACACTCCTTGATACGCCGGGGCACGCAGACTTTGCCCCTGAAACAGAGAGAACCATGAAGGTTCTTGATGGAGCAATACTGATAATTAGCGCAGCGGACGGTGTGACATCTCAGGTGCAGCTTTTGTGGAAGCTTCTGTCTCACTACGAGATTCCGGTATTCATTTTTGTAAATAAAATGGATCAGCCCGGCGCAGACAGAGACGAGCTTCTTTCCGACATAAAGCTCAGGCTCTCTGAAAACAGCCTTCCTTTTACTGACTTAATTGAAAACGAAGCTGCCGCCCTTCTTGATGAAAACCTTCAGGAAGAACTGGCTATGTGCGATGAAAAGCTGCTTTCTGCCTACCTTGATGAAGGAAGGCATGTAGATGCAGGAGACATAAAGAAGCTTATATCAAAACGTAAGCTTTTTCCGGTGCTCTTTGGCTCTGCCCTAAAAATGGAAGGCGTAAAAGAGCTCATTTCTCTGATAGATAATTATGCTGAAAAACCCCAATATCCACAGGAATTTGGAGCAAGAGTCTATAAGATTTCAAGAGATCCGCAAGGAGTCAGACTGTCACATATTAAGATTACAGGCGGAAAAATAAACGTAAGAGACGAACTCCTTCCGGGAGAGAAAATAGCCCAGATAAGAGTGTACTCCGGAGATAAATATGAACTGCTTCAAACAGCAGAAGCCGGACAAATCGTTGCATTGACAGGAATTGATTCATCCTATGCAGGACTTGGCTTTGGAATAACGAAGGGAGAATCCCAGGATATCCTGCAGCCTATTATGTCTTCTAAAATCATACTTCCTGAAGGCTATGATACTTTTAAAGCCTTTGCCCAGCTAAAAGAGCTTGCAGAGGAAGAGCCGCTCTTATCTGTTAGTAAATCTGATGAAACAGGCGAAATCTCAGTACAGATAATGGGACAGGTTCAGATGGAAATCCTGCAGCATCTCTGCGCTGACAGATTCGAAATGAATATAGATTTTGGGCCGGGAGAAATATTATATAAGGAAACAATATCAGAGCCCGTTGAAGGAGTTGGTCACTTTGAACCCCTAAGACACTATGCTGAGGCTCATGTCCTCATAACTCCCACAGAGCCGGGAAGCGGACTTTCATTTGATACGAACTGCAAAACAGATGATCTTGCAAGAAACTGGCAAAACCTCATAATATCACATCTTGAAGAATTTAAGATAAGAGGAGTTCTCACAGGTTCTGAGCTTACGGATGTGAGATTTACCGTGATCGGCGGAAGAGCTCATGATAAGCATACAGAGGGCGGAGATTTTAGAGAAGCTACTATGCGTGCCGTAAGACAGGGACTTATGATGGCAAAAAGCGTGCTCCTTGAGCCGGTCTACGACTTTACAATAGAGGTACCGTCAGACTCCATAGGAAGGGTTTTGAGTGATATTCAGCGAATGAGCGGAACCAGTACCCCGCCGGAACTTCTTGCAGGTGGAATAAACCTGATTACAGGTAGCGCACCGGCATCGGAAATAGCTGACTATCCTGCAGAACTTATTTCATTTACCAGAGGACAGGGAAGAATCAGTTTGTCATTAAAAGGATATGAACCCTGCCACAACGCAGAGGAAATCATAGCTACAAAAGGCTACGAGCCGGAGCACGATCTTGAGCAGCCATCAGCCAGCGTATTTTGTATGCACGGCGTAGGAACGCTGGTTCCCTGGAATGAAGTCAGAAACAGGATGCATGTGGATACAGGCTGGAGCCCTGCAGGCGAAGATGATGAACCAGATACAGACTTAACTGACCTGGATAGATACGGGGACAGCCTTAAAACCTTCAATGCAGGAAGTCTTAAAAAGGAGCCTGAAAACCTCTCCTTTGAAGAAAGGGACAGGGCTTACAGAGCAACGATTCAGGAGCTTGATCAGATATTTGAGAGAACCTACGGCCCTGTAAAACCAAGATATGATGCTAAAGCGGAGGAGGAGAGAAAGCGAAAGGCAAGTAGCGAGCCTGCTCCTAAGAAGTATAAGGCAAAAACCTCCTACAATCCCGACAATTCCTACCTGCTTGTTGATGGCTACAACGTTCTTTATGCAAATGCGGAATTCAAAAAACTTGCAGATATTGATATAAAATCTGCCAGGGATAAGCTTATGGATGTTCTGTCAAATTATCAGGGCTTTAGAAGAGAGACAGTAATCCTTGTTTTTGACGCATACAGAGTTCCCGGCGGAACCGAGAGGGTCCTTAGATATAATAACATCGATGTGGTATTTACAAAAGAAGCAGAAACTGCAGATCAGTACATAGAAAGGACTGCTCATTCCTACAGCAAAAGTAGCCGCGTGACTGTTGCAACATCAGATGCCATTGAGCAGGTCATCATCTACGGCGCAGGTGCCATAAGGATGTCAGCATCGGATTTCTGGCTTGAAATAAAGAGAACTGAGGACGAAATCAGGGAACACCTGTAATAACCGGACACATACAGGTGTGCCTTGTAAAAACAAATTGTTTAGTGTACAATTCAAACACATAAAAAACATAAGACGAAGTTTTCATATATATGGAGGTAATTATGAGCGAAGCACTTATTAGTTCAGATATGCTTGTTGGCGATATCATTTCAAAGCACCCTATTGCAGCGCAGTTCCTTATGGAATGTGGTATGGGCTGTATTCACTGCCCTGCATCACAGATGGAATCACTTTCTGATGCATGTGCTGTTCACGGCATCGACGGTGACGAGATCACAGATGCTTTAAATGATTATCTTTTAGAGCATAACGCATAATAAAAAAACGAAAGAAATGATAGGCGTCGGCGCTGATATGTACCGGCGCTTTTTTCTTATCTTCCAGGGAATAATGCTGAATTTTCTTCTGACACCACTCATATGCAATTGGTTCTGATACAAAAAGTTTCCATAATAAAAACTAAATACTTCCTTATTCCTGTCCGAAATAAAAAATGTAGCAGGCGTACTATGTGTAAAAGTTTCCAAGAAACATAAACGCATATGGGTTTAAGCGGGGAAATGCGGGATGATCATTCAGCACAACATAGCTTCAATGAATGCAAACAGAATGCTGGGTATGACTACGGTTAAGCAGAAGAAAAGCGCAGAAAAGCTTTCTTCCGGTTATAAGATCAACCGCGCCGCTGACGATGCTGCAGGTCTTTCTATCAGTGAAAAAATGAGAAGGCAGGTTCGCGGCCTTTCAAGGGGATCTGTAAACAGTAATGACGGAATATCCCTTGCTCAGACTGCTGAAGGAGCTCTTGCAGAAGTTCATGATATGCTTCACCGCATGAATGAGCTTGCTGTTCAGGCTGCCAACGGCACAAATTCCAAAACAGACAGAGATGCAATACAGGATGAGATAGTACAGCTTGAAAAAGAGATAGACAGAGTTTCTGAGTCTACCAAGTTTAACGAGACATATCTTCTTAAGGGCGGCACAGGAAAAAGAACTCAGTACATAAACATTCACGATGCAGGTCTTGACGGAATAATCTCCAATTCCACAGCAGGTGTGGGACATGGCACTTTTACCATGGAGAGATTAAATGCATCAGATGTGATTATGATCGCAGCCAGAAACTACACCATAGGAACAGGAAAAGCAGATGTACAGAGCATAATAAACACCACAGGCGTAGGCGGAGATAAGGTCGTAATAAACAATCAGGACTTTTACATAATTGAGCAAAACGGCTCAGCTCCCTGCCAGCAGACTTCATATATAGCGGGTAGAGTTACTTCTTCAACTAATGATGTGAAGATTGACTCTAATCATTATGTTTTAAGAAGCGGTGGCGCAATTGCTGAGAGAGCAGGAAACGTGGCAGCTACGATTGGTAATGATACAAGAAATGTCACTGTGACGACTACCGGAGGTACTTCGACCACCTATGCTCTCTATGATGGTACCTACATATCAGAACTGGCAAATAATGTGTCATCAGTACTTGGAAGTACCGGCTCAAGTCTTCGTTCAGTTACCATAAACGGCAGTACTTATACCACGAAAACTGCTAACGGATATACTGCTACAGACTGGAACACCCTTTCAAACCGTATTGATGGCGCTACCTCTGTGACCTATGGCGGAAATACCTATACACTCCGTACTACTTATGGCGGAGCAACTTATTATGCGGAAACTGCTTCTAATATATCGGGCGATATGTCGGGACTTGGCATTGGAAGTGCGGTTACTGTCTATGACGCATCCTCAAACACTAACACGACATATACCGTTGCAGCAGATGACAGCGAGATGGCTATAAACAGGATTCAGCTCAGCACCCTGCAGGGAATAGTAAGCAGCCTGTCAGCAACATCAAGAGTAACTGCAGGCGGCGCCAGATATCTTGTGCAGTCCTACAATTCTTCAAGTGTAAAGAGCGGCATAACCAATGATGTGGAAGTAAACGTGGATGGAACAAAATATCTTGCTAAAACAGCAGGCAATTATAAATCAATGGCAGACCTTAGAGCTCAGGTGTCAGGCCTTTCTGTGGATAGTACTGTATCAATAGCTACAGATGGATCTTCATATAATTACAGGATCAAAAACTACAACCTAAGTTCTGTAAAGGGCACTGTCAGCGGAATTGCAGAGAGTAGCTATGATAATCCCTACAATTCTGTAAATGTAGATGGCTCCTCTTATATGATAAAGAACTACAATTGGTCTTCTGTTAAAGATGCCATACGATCCTTTGACTATACACCCGGTGTGACTACGGGAATAACCATGGAAGTTGACGGAGCCCAGTATACAGCAGAGACCTATCATTACAGGCAGGCAATATGTATGGCTTACGGCGAAGATCAACAGACCAATGTTACAACTCCCGGCGCCGGAACTGATGATCTGCTTCAGGATGGCGATACAGTAACTTTCCACGACAGGACCTATACCCTCATGGTTGATTCAAACAGTGACGGATACGATGATGTGGATAGTTTCCTTGTAACTGAGGGAAGAGCTTATAAGATAATCGCAAAAGAGCTTGAAAAAGCCAGTAGCATAGGTGCCACGGATTCAAGTGCAGTCGTTCGAGATAAAAATAATGTGGATATAGTTGACAGCGTGACTATGGCAGCAGATTTTTTGGAGGATCCTAACAGTGAGAAATCACTTGTCAGATTCGAGATAGACAGAGGTTCTATCCTAATTGAAAAAGATCTTCACGTTAATATCCACGCCGGAACTGATGCGGACATGAATAATAAGATCGGCATCGATATAAAAGCCATGAGTTCCGCAAGTCTTGGAATTGAAAAAATAAATGTATCAGACAACAGCGGAATAAATGCGACATACGCAATAGATGCCATAGAAGACGCCATAAAGGAAGTATCAAGACAGAGATCACTTCTTGGCGCAGTCCAGAACCGCATGGAGCATACCATAAGGAATCTCGACAATGTTGTGGAAAATACTACGAAGTCAGAATCAGTCCTAAGAGATACAGATATGGCATCTGAGATGGTGGACCATGCAAAGAATAATATACTTGCTCAGGCAGGACAGGCGATGCTCTCGCAGGCATCAAAGACACCGGAAGCAGTAATGAGCCTTCTTCAGTAATCAGGACTATTCCCGGAAACAAAATAAATTAATAAAAAAACTCTCAGCCATATGACTGAGAGTTTTCATATAGTCGGAGTGGCGGGACTCGAACTCGCGGCCTCTACCTCCCTAAGATAGCGCGCTAACCTACTGCGCTACACCCCGGCGACAAACGATATAATATCACGACAGAATAATAAAATCAACAACAATTTTTAATTTTTTTTCATTTTTTTAAATTCACTATAAAACCCTTGTATATGTTGCAAAATAGCGTGTTTTTTTATAGGCTAAAGGTATGAATAAAAACACAACAGAAAAAGTAAAAATGACAAATGAGCATAAGGGGTATGTGAAAAATGGGGTTCGAAGGATGATTCTTTCCGGAATCGCCATTCTTTTGCAGCTTTTGCTTCTTATTGGTCTTTCCATAAATGTATCCAAAGTCATGCAGAACGTGCAGACAGTAATGTATTTTATCGCCGCTATCATGGCTTTTATTATCTATTCAAGAAACAGGACTTCGGCTATGAAAGCCCCCTGGATGATCCTTATATCGGCTTTTCCCGTGGCCGGCACCGCAATGTATCTCATGATAGGTTCGGACAGTGGTACCAAGGAGATGAAGAAAAGATATAAGGAAATCGATGAGGAAATAGCCGAGCATCTTCCAAAGAATGACAAGGAACTGAAGGAACTAACAGATTATTCCATGTCTGTTGCAGGCATAGCTTCTTATATCAGGAAATATACTAATTTCCCTGTTTATAAAAATACCGACATAAAGTATTTCGCAGATCCTATGGATGCTTTTCTTGCCCAGATTGAAGATATCAAAAAGGCGCAGAAATTCGTGTTTGTGGAGTACCATGCAATCGAAGACGGCAAGGCTTTTCACAAGCTTGAGATGCCTCTTGTGGAATGCGCAAAACGAGGTGTGGACGTAAGAATATTCTATGATGATATCGGAAGCATAGGCTTTGTGGATACGGATTTTGTTGGCAGGATGGAGAGCCTCGGCATAAGATGCAGAGTATTCAACAGGGTTTCACCGGTCCTCAATTTCTTTTTCAACAACAGAGATCACAGGAAAATAACTGTAATTGACGGAAAAGTAGGTTACACAGGCGGCTACAATATTGCAAACGAGTACTTTAACATCACAAGGCCCTACGGCAGCTGGAAGGACTCCGGAATAAGACTGGAGGGAGATGCAGTAAGGTCTCTGACACTGACTTTCCTTGAAATGTGGGGAGCTTCCAAAAGAAAGAAGGAAAAACATTACATAGAAAACTACGAGCGCTTTATTCCAGAATACGACTACAAAGCAAAGGAAAATGCCTTCGTTATCCCCTATGCAGACAGTCCCTTAAGGAAGGAGCCTCTGGCGGAGAATGTCTACATAAGCCTTGTGGAAAAAGCCTACAGATACTGCTATTTCACAACGCCCTACCTGATAGTTGGTGACGAGATGATGCATGCCCTGTGTCTTGCCGCAAAAAGAGGTGTCGATGTAAGAATAATTACTCCCGGAATTCCGGACAAGAAGCTGATCTATTCAGTAACCAGGTCCTATTATCACAACCTTGTAAGGGCAGGAGTTAAGATCTATGAGTGGACTCCGGGCTTTTGCCATTCAAAAATGTGCATTGTGGATGATAAAGTTGCTGCTTGCGGAACCATAAATCTGGATTTCAGAAGCCTTTATCACCACTTTGAGAATGGATGCCTTATAGCTAATTCCCATGTGGTTGGTGAGATAAAAGATGACATCTTAAAGACCCAGGCAGAGAGCGTGGACGTTTCAGAGCATTACCTTTCAGGCAGATCTGTGCCACTTAAAATGAAGCAGGCAATCCTTAGAATTTTTGCTCCGCTTTTCTAGGAAAAAATTGAAATTTTAGTACAAAAAGCACCAAATTTTATGGTAAGTTAATTTTATCTTGAAAAAATCAGAACTATAATTAGAAAGTGCTTTTGATTATTTCAAGGCACGGTTCCAAAGTTTTTTGATTTATGGTTCGGAGATTTTTAATGAGTTTTCTTAAAGATTCAAGTGATTTCAAGTGGCTTACCGGTGAAGTAAAAGATAGAATTATCAAGTGGCAGTTTGCTAATGGCGTTAAGATGACAGATACAGACAGGGCATTTTCAGATCTGTGTTTTTACGGAGAGGATATTTTAAAATCTGATATTTTTGCATTAGCTTTTGAACAGGTGCATCATAATATCTCTACAGTTGGCGAGCATACACTTCATGTGGCGCTTAAGGCACTGGATATTGCATATGATTTTCAGAATAAGGGAATATCTGTTAATATAGAGAGTGTTGTATGTGCAGCACTTTGCCACGATCTGGGTATTCTTGGCAGGCACGAGAAGTTTAAGAATAATCTTGTTTGCTGCTTTTTGCATCCAAGACATTCAGCTGATATAGCAAGAGATAGTTTCCCGTTTGTTTCATATGAGGCATATAAGGCGATTGCATGCCATATGTTTCCTGCAACGCCCATTCCGCCTACAACACTTACGGGACTTATACTGATCTGGGCTGATAAGAGCTGCTCTGTAAATGAGGTCAGGGGAATTATTGATAGTCTTGATGTAGTTCCTGCCTGAATGAAAAGGGGAGAGAGTATGATGGGTTTTTTGGGAAAGGCTAATCTTATGAAAAAGTGTAATAAAGCTGTTTCTGTGGTGCTTTTGACGGCGCTTTCAGTGGCAGCTTTTTCTGTATCTGATTGTAAAATCCCATGTGTTAATGAAATACATACGGTTGAGGCTAAGACTGATAAGACAGAAAAAACTGTCACAAAGCTTAGTACTCCGGAGATTTCCAAGCTTACAAATGAATATGAAGGCATAAGGATCCAGTGGGGAAGTGTTGCTGATGCAGATGGTTTCTATGTTTATAAGAGACAGAAATCATCACAGCCCTGGGAACTTATAGGAAATGTGCCTGCTACGTCCGAGAGGAGTCTTCTGGATCTTGATTCCATGAAGGATGGCGGCCTCTATACCTATATGATTCAGGCGTATAAAGGTGAATTATTATCACCTCAGTCAAAAGCCAAGACTATAACAAGGGTTGTGACTTCAAGGGTAAAGTTCAAGATAGAATATAAGCAGAAAGCCGCAAGAAAAATGCAAAAGATGGTAAATGATCTTAGGACCGGAGGTCAGTCCTGGGCTTGGAACAGCGCAAATACCACCAAGGTTTACATGCAGGGCCTTGGGAAACTCTCATACGATTATAACCTTGAAAAGATAGCAATGAAGAGGGCTGCTGAGCTCGCTATGTCATTTTCTCATGAACGTCCTAACGGAAAAGATTGCTTTTCTGCTTTAGATGAAGCAGGATATAAGTATTCTTCAGCAGGAGAGAATATCGCCTACGGTTATAAGTCTGCGAAAGCGGCATACAAAGCTTTTGCTGAAGAAAACAACAAGTACGAGGGACAGGGCCACAGAAGAAACATGCTTGGCTCATCCTTCAATGTCTGTGCCTTTGCATGCGTGAGAGTAAACGGTGTAAATTACTGGGTGCAGGAGTTTGCCTATACTCAGGATGATTCGGACTATGAGAAGGCTGTAAATAAGGTCAAGAAGACAACTATTGAAATAGCATCAGATGATGTTAATAACTATAAGAAGACTTTAAATGGATTAAAGGCTAAGATAAGCGATTATCCGCCATCAGTCGCAGAGATCACTACAACAGAAGTTAATGGCAGGAAAGTTACTCTTTCCTATACAAAGTCAAAGGGTGCGGCAGGATATGTTATTTACAGATCAAGAAGGAAAAAGTCCGGATTTGAGAAGGTAGGCACTGTGAAAAGGCAGACAACATTAAGCTTTACGGATAAGAAGGCTTCAAAAAAGAAGACTTACTATTATTATGTTGTTCCATATCGTATTGCCCATGGTGATATGATATATGGAAATAAGTCTAAGGTGGTTAAGGTTAAAACCTGAGAATAATAGATTGGAGATTTGTTATGGACATCGGTGAACGTCAGAATTTAAAAAATGAGATCGAGGGAATAGTTGAGCTTATCCTCGATGATTATACAAAGGGTAGAGATGTAGATAATCTTGATATTTTCAATCAGCCGGACAGAGATGCGGTTATTGATATAGTAAAGAAGCTTTTGAGAATCCTTTATCCCGGTTACTACAGGGATAAGATTTACAGAAGTTATAACGACACCAACAGAATCGCTATCATAATAGAAGATGTTATCTACAATCTGCAGAAGCAGGTTGCTATAGCATTCAGACACAGTGATGAATATAAAAGTGCGACAGATGAGACATTAACCTGCGGTGCAAGATGCATTACACTTGAATTTTTGAAGAAAATACCTCATGTAAGAGAACTTATTGATACAGATCTTCAGGCCTCATATGATGGTGATCCTGCAGCTTACAGCAAGGAAGAAATTATATTGTCATATCCCGGACTTCTTGCCACCACCATAAACAGAATGGCACATGAGTTATATCTTTTGAAGGTGCCGCTTATTCCCAGAATAATGACTGAGTATGCTCACTCTGTTACGGGAATAGATATCCATCCGGGAGCAACTATCGGTAAGTACTTTATGATCGACCACGGAACAGGAATCGTTGTGGGTGAGACTTCCATAATTGGAGAACACGTAAAAATCTATCAGGGTGTTACTATTGGCGCTCTTTCAACAAAGGGCGGACAGTCCCTTAGGGGTGCAAAGAGACATCCTACTATCGAGGACAATGTGACTATTTACGCCGGAGCTTCAATTCTTGGCGGAGAAACAGTGATCGGAACAGGATCAGTTGTTGGATCTAACGCTTTCCTTACTGCCTCCATTGCTCCTGGAACAAGAGTCAGCATTAAGAACCAGGAACACGAATTTAACCAGCGTGGGTGTAATTTTTAAAAAATAAATAAACCGCTAAAGGATATATAGAATCTGACCGATATTAAAGATGTAGGTAGTACTGTATTCAAAAGGCGGTGAGATAATGGTTAGATCATTATGGTCAGGAGTTGCAGGACTTAAGACACATCAGCTGCAGATGGACGTTATAGGTAACAACGTATCTAACGTTAATACCACGTCATATAAATCACAACGTACAACTTTTGGAGATCTCTTGTATCAGACAAACAGAAGAGCCAACGGGCCTTCTGCCATAAGGGGTGGTACTAATGCCAAGCAGATAGGTCTTGGTGCAAAGACATCAGCTATCATGACCAATATAGCTAAGCAGGGCTCAATACAGACAACAGATGCTCCCTTTGACATCAGTATTACGGGAGATTCTTTCTTCGTAATAGAAAATGCCAACGGCGAGATGTGCTATTCAAGAGACGGCTCATTCACAGTTGATGCGGAAGGTTATCTCGTTACAAGAGGAAATGGTTACTATGTAAGAGGAATCTCAGAGGCTGATGCTGAGGCGACTGCGCTTTCAAGGATTCAGGTAATTCCTATAAATGAAGAGGGCGTTGTTGAGAGAATGGCAGGAGAAGCCACAACCTATGCAAGGGTTACAGGTAATATCGCCAAGGTAGATCCCCTTCTTGATCCGGAAAAGGGCAGAACACTGGATCTTGAGTTCTATGGCACAGACGGCAACACCTACACCATGAGACTTAGGTTTACAGATGCCGGAGATAATGACGACAGAACATATACGGCAACTATAACAAATATTTATGATTCAAATCATAGAACCATACAGGGCGGAGTGCCTGAAGAAAATACTGTTAATCTGACATTTGATCCTGTTAACGGTTCCTTTGTATCCGCTAACGGAGCTGAAAACGGACAGATTACAGTTGCGTTTCAGGGAGATGCTGCAGATGCAGGCACACTGACAGTAGATTTTAGTCAGATGACAAGCTTTGCTCCTATGGGCGACTCCACAAGCTCAGCGCTTTATGCGTATAGGGGCGATGATCAGGGTAACTTCGAGGGATATCCGGAAGGAAAAATGGTCGGTGTTTCAGTTGGGCAGGACGGAACAGTAACCAGACTTTTCAGTAATGGAAAAACTCAGTTTGCAGGAAGAATAGTTGTTGCAGAGTTTGCAAATGCCACAGGTCTTTCAAAAGAAGGTGAAAACCTCTATAAGGCAACAGGAAACTCAGGTGATGCGCAGCTTATGTTTGTAAATGACGACGGCGGATATATGACAGCAGGAACTCTGGAAATGAGTAACGTTGATCTGTCTACAGAGTTTACTAATATGATAATTACCCAGCGTGGTTTCCAGGCAAACAGCAGAGTAATCACCGTTACGGATACGCTTTTAGACGAACTCAGGCAGCTTAAGAGATAAAAATACGGAATATATTTAATCAAGCGAATATTCGTAGAAATTGCTTTGAAATATAATAGAACATTGACAAAACCCGAAATATAACACTTTTTATGGTGTGTTGTTTCGGGTTTTTTTAACGGAAACTGTAGGAGGATTATTTTATATCAAGATATTGTTGTTGTTTAGAAAAAAAGCATTCTTTTTTCACAATATTATGTTATTAAAGTAAGGACAGGGTCCGAAATATATAGTACAATATACTTAGAAAGAAGCAATTTTGCGACAATTAGCACTCGACACTAGACAGTGCTAACATATAAGTATATAATCAGTGAAATAAAACGCAAAGTTATTACCAAGGAAGGAGATGAGGCTATATGGTAATCGTTAAAATGAACAATACTACAGTAGAATGCAGTATTGCCGCATCTGAACTCCGCGAAATCGGCCTCACACCCGAGGCAATCGTGAATGGCGAGAAAAAGAGCGTTCCATTCATGGCTCAGCTTAACAGGGAAGTAGGAGAACAACTGGGATACAATCCTGAAACTGAAGTGCTTATGATGAGCAAGAATATGATGATGGACGGCAGTGTCCGCATTTTTGCCATAAAGATGTCTAATGAAGATATCCAGAAGTCAGCTGACAGGATCAGAGGTTCAGCAGAGGCGATTTTACGTGAGATGACCCAGGAGAGAGTAAATGCCATTAAAGAAAAAGCCGGTGTTGAAAAGGGACAGGCTCTTAACGAGATGATAAGCCATGTATCTGAGCTTATTGAGCAGATATATGATCAGGACGAGATGGAAGAACCCCAGATCGAAGCTATGGCAAAACCTCTTGTTAACAAAGAGAAATACATGGCAAGATTCAGCTCCATTGATGGTGCAGCAAGATTTGCCAAGATTTCCGCTGCTCTTCCTATTACGGATTCAAGACTTTACAAGCAGGATAAGGACTACTTCCTTACACTGATACTTGAGCCTGATGGAGATAATGCGGTATACGACCTTAGGAGAACCGGACTTGAGTATGCTGACGAGCTTTTGATGAATGCTCCGGAGCAGACACACATTGAAGAAACCGGAAAGTGCATTATCAAAGAGGATGCGCTGACACATTTGAAGGATATGCTCTAAGATTTAGACGGGCATAATGTTAAGGACAATTTATGAAGGTACTTGCAATTGATTTTACCGGAATTTATGAGAACGAGGGCTTTAGCTTCTTAAAGAGAAACAGCTCTCGTTCTCTTTTGATGAAGCCGGATGAAAAGGTAGAAGTAAATAGCGTCAGCTTTAAGGATATATCAGGAACTAACTGTATCTGCGATGACTATGCCTGCGCAGCTATTAAGGACAGGCTTGTGGAATGCGGGGCAGCTGGGGCTTATATCAGATTTTTTGACAATGGTAATTACCACTATATGTCAAAGCTTCTGATAGATGATCTGTTTGAAAATGGGGGATTTCCCGTTAATTTAAAAGGCGGATTTAATCTGGTTGTTTTCGATCATCATCCTGATATGAAGTGGACAAGCTATGGTGATATTTTATCCTGTGGAAGCTGGGTTCTGAACACGCTAAAGGATAGGCCACAGTTGGATAAAGTCTATATTGTGGGGGCTGATAAAGGGCTTATAAGCGAAGTGTGGGAGGAACATCCGGAGTTTCAAGGAAAAGTCTTTTTCCTTGAGAGTGTATCTGAGCTTGAAGATCATGAAGGCACTTTTTCAAGGCCTGTGTATCTTTCAATAGATAAGGATGTTTTATCCGGAGATGCGCTTGCAACTAACTGGGATCAGGGAGATATGAGCCTTGATGTTTTCAAGTATTCACTTGGATATCTAAAGGATAGGCTTGGGGATAAAATCATGGCTGTAGATGTGTGCGGCGAGGTCACTCCGGACGATGACAGGGCTTTTTCTAAGCTAGGCATAGAAGCCAGCGATATGATAAACTGTATGATAGTTGATATTTTTGTGACTAACTGAATGACAAAAGGAGGGAGTGTATGGAAAAGAAGATCAGGGATACTATTAAGAGAATTGATAAGATTGAACTTGAGCTTTTGTCTGATGAGGAGATTGCAGCTGAGAAAGAGGATGTTAAGATCATCATCGACGCACTTCAGAGAGATATGACCAGAAGAATGATAATCATTGGATGCTTCATTGTGTCCCTTGCTGTGTCTGTTGTTGGGCTATTGGCGTATCCTTCAGCACCTATGCTTTTTGTGCCGCTTTTATTTGCGCTTTTGATGATCATGGCTGTTGTGCAGTATCTGCAGAAGAGAAAGTTCCTTGAGGAATTGTACGGACTGAAGATTTTTCATTGACAAAGCCAGACTAAATGGGTAGAATACATTATGTTGCTTGCAGGAATGGCGGAATTGGCAGACGCGCACGGTTCAGGTCCGTGTGATAGCAATATCATGAGGGTTCAAGTCCCTTTTCCTGCATTAGTTCGTAGCTTATGCAACAAACTAAATATGTAATACGCGGAAGTGTCGGAATTGGCAGACGAGCAAGACTAAGGATCTTGTGATGGCTACATCGTGAGGGTTCAAGTCCCTTCTTCCGCACGAACAATAAAGACCAGGTCAAATGACCTGGTCTTTATTGTTCGTGCGGAAGAGGGACTCTCACCCGCAGCTAAAGCTGCAGGGTTCTGGGATTCTCACTAGGCTCGCTTAAGGCGGTTCTGAGCTCGCTTTGCTCGCCAGAACACGCGACTACTAAACTCGATAATACCTCGTTAAGTAGTCACAGCTCGCCAAGTGTTCACCCATGGCTCGCACTAAGCGCGTGCTGCGCTTTTAGCTTGCACTTGCTAAGTGCTCTGCTCAA
>JAILPB010000033.1 GCA_024690485.1 Butyrivibrio sp.
ATGGGAAGGCTTACTACTGACAGAGAGGGAATTGAGTATTCCTCAAGATCTCTGCTGCCGTTACCAATACTTATAAGTTCTGTTTTTTCAGGGATTTTTATCCCTTTATCATGAAAAGCCTTAATGGCGCCAAGAGCAATATTATCTGATGTACAAAGAATACAATCCGGAAGACTTTTTTTTGATGCAAGAAGAGATGCACCTTTGTAGCCTCCCTGGGGAGTGTCATCTACCTCAATTCTTTGTATGTCAGATATTTTATTTTGTAAAAAAGCATCCGCAAATTCTTTTTCTCTGATATTCATTCCGTCAAAATTTGGCTTGGATGTAAGAAGAGCAGGCCTTTTTTTGCCGTGACGAATAAAGACCTCTGCGGCCATTTTCCCAATCTCTTTATCATCCATATTTACGGTAGGATATTTGTCTGAGTATCTGTTGTAGAGAACAATCGGGACAGATAAGTCATTGCTTTCCAAATAGGCGATATCATTCTTGGAGGCGTTACAGATGATGATGCCGTTACTGCCCATAAGGGTTCTTGCTGTCATGGATTCTTTAAGGTGCCCTATAGCATAGGGCTTAACTTGAAGGTCATAGTTATAGCCGTTGTTTGCTATGGAATCCTGCACGCCTTTAAGGAATCTGTTTAGTATGTACTGCCTTGCAGATGAGTCCCAAAAGAGAGTGATAACAGGCAGATTTGGCAGGTTACTCCTAAGAAGCTTTGACTGCATGTTAGGAGTATAGCCAAGAGTTTTTGCTGCCTGAAGAACCTTTTCCTTTGTGGCATCAGATATATTTCTTTTCTCAGAGAGGCCTCTAAGTACGATGGAGACTGTGCTTGGAGAAACTCCGGTGTATTTTGCGATATCCTTTATTGTGACCATGTTCTGTTAAAATCCTACAAATTTTCCTTTTGATTATTTTGAAATATTAACAAAATTATTATAGTACAACGATATACTATTTACAAGTACGGGCTTCGGGAATAGAATTCTATTTAAATGATACAACGTTGTACTAAACAGACTAAGACAATAATCTGGAGGAGCTTATGAAAAAAATAGCAATAGGCGGCGGTCAGGGATTCTGGGGAGATTCACCTGATGCAGCGATCCATATGATAAGAAATGCAGATATTCAATACCTTGCCTGCGATTATCTTGCTGAGCTTACACTTTCAATTATGGCAAGGCAGAAGATCAAGGACCCTTCTAAGGGTTATGCACCTGACTTTGTAACAAGACTTTTGAAGGAAGCAGGAAAAGAAGCAAAGGATAAGGGAATAAAGATTATAACCAATGCAGGTGGAATGAATGTAGACGGCTGCGTATCAGCCATTAAGAACTGGGCTGAAGGTGAAAGTCTTAAAGGTTACAAGATTGGCTATGTCACAGGAGATGATATAAAGGACAAAATTCCTGAGCTAATAAAAGAAGGCTGGGATTTCCCTTCCATGGATACAGCAGGAAGCACAGACGATAGCGGCGTAACCTTCGATGACATTAAGGATAAGATCTATAACTGCAATGCTTACGTAGGCCACGTAAAGATAAAGGAAGCTATTGCTGAAGGTGCAGATACTGTGATCACAGGTAGAGCTGCAGACTCAGCACTTTTCCTGGCTCCTCTTGCCCACGAGTTTGGCTGGGAAGAGAACGACTGGGATAACCTCGCAAAGGGAATAATGGCAGGCCACCTCCTTGAATGCGGAGGACAGGGAGCCGGCGGAAACTTTATGTATGACTGGAGAAATGTTCCGGATATGGAACATCTGGGCTTTCCTATCGCTGAGCTTACAAAAGATTCTTTTGAAATTACCAAAGCTCCAAACTGCGGCGGAATTATTTCAGAGCAGAGTGTTAAGGAGCAGTTTTTATATGAAGTTCTTGATCCTGCAAACTATCTTACTCCTGATGTAAACGTAGATATCAGCCATGCAAGACTTATTCAGAATGGTGAAAACAGAGTAAGAGTTGAAAACATAAAGGGCAAGGAGAGACCGGATACCATAAAGCTTTGCGTAGGCTATCACAAGGGATGGAAGACAGTTTCAATGCTTTCTTTTGCCTGGCCTAATGCTTATGAGAAGGCAAAGATGTGCGCAGAAGTAATCATGAACAAGATGAAGGAAAAGGGAATGAAGGCTGACGATGTTCATATCAGCTTTATCGGTCTTGATGCTTTGCACCTTGATGTAGCAGACAAGAGCCCTGAGACAATTGCTCGTCTTAATGAGTGCGTGATGAGAATTGCAGTCTTTTCGGAGGATAAAAATGAGTGTGCAAAGATAATTCCTGAGATAAGTCCTTTGCAGCTTAACGGACCACAGGGAGCATCCTTCTTTGGCGGAAGAGCTCACGTACAGGAAGTGATGGCTCTTTATCCTACAGTGATACCAAGAGATGCCCTTGATGTCAGAAGTCATATAGTGACTATCTGATGGTTTAAGTTTTTCAAAGCTAAAGGATGACAGGAGGATAAAAATGCCTAAGATATATTTGCTTGATATAGCACACGGAAGAAGCGGCGATAAGGGAGATACCAGCAATGTCTGCGTATTTGCCAGAAAGCCTGAGTACTACGATCTCATCATTAGAGAGGTTACGCCTAAGAGATTAAAAAGTTATTTTGGAGATATGGTAAAAGGAGACATTACAAGATATGAAGTGGAGTCCTTATCAGGAATAAATCTCGTTATGCATCATGCCCTTGGAGGCGGTGCAACCATGAGCCTTAGACTTGACTCCCTTGGAAAAAGTATGGGATCAGCTGTAATGAGAATGAAGATAAATGTATCGAAAGAAGAACTGGATGAGCTTCTTTCAAACGGAATGGAGCTTATGGAATTTGAAGATCCATATGCAAAGGAGTGATAAATGGGAAGCACAGATAAACAGCCTCAGGCGCTTCAGGGCGTAAGAGTTCTTGATCTTACAAGAGTTGTGGCGGGCCCTTACGGGGGATCAATCCTTGGAGATTTTGGCGCCGATGTTATTAAGATAGAAGTTCCCGGAAAGGGCGATGATGCAAGGGGCTACGGCCCCTACAGAAACGGGGAGAGCATGTACTATGCAAACCTCAACAGAAATAAAAGGGGAATAACCCTTAATCTTAAATCCGATGAAGGAAAAGAGATTTTCAAAGAGCTGGTAAAAAAATCCGACGTGGTTCTTGAAAACTACAGACCGGGAGTTATGGATAAGCTGGGACTTGGATACGAAGTATTAAAAGAGATCAATCCCGGAATCATATATGCAGCATGTTCAGGATTTGGAAGCTATGGATCCTATAGCCAGAGGCCTGGGTATGACATAATCTCCCAGGGAATGGGCGGCCTTATGTCAGTTACAGGAGCTCCCGGAGGAGAGCCCACAAGATCCGGAAATGCCATGGGAGATATCCTTGGGGGAATGAACATGGTAATGGGCGTTCTTCTTGCTCTGTATGCAAGAGAAAGGACAGGAGTAGGTCAGAGAGTTGATGTATCTCTGGTGGACAGCGTAGTTGCAAGTCTTGAGAATGCCTATATCAGATACTTTGACTCTGGGAACATCCCTGTAAGAAACGGTAACGCATATGCATCCATAGCACCCTATGACACTTATCATGCTAAGGACGGATTTGTAATAATCGCCTGCGGAAATCAGAAGCTCTATGAGAAATTCTGCAGACTAATTCATAGAGAAGATATGATAACCGATGAGAGATTTTTGACGGTTCCTTTGAGAGTAAAAAATAACCTTGAGCAGAAAAAGGAAATCGAGAAGTGGACCATGGAAAGGTCTGTTTCTGAAGTTGTAGATATCATTCTCGGAGCAGGAATCCCGGCAGGTCCCATCTATGATGTTAAGCAGATAACAGAGGATCATCATATAGCGGAGGAAAGAGAGATGTTCATAGATATTGAGCATCCGGTTATCGGCCCTATGAAGGTCAACGGTAATCCCATAAAGCTTATGGATATGATGCCAAGAGTAAGCAGACCTGCCCCAACTCTAGGACAGGACAATGAAGAAGTATTTAGAGAGATTCTTTCTTTTGATGAAAAAAAGGTAAGTGAATTGAAAGAAAAATCAGTGATTTGATGTATAATCAAAATCTGAAATCATTATTATTTATACTATGCGAAAAAACTTGCCTTTGTGATCACAAGGCTATATATATTTACTTGAATTTATTACGGAATGAAGAGAAGCTGGTTTTATGATTAACAATTGGAAAAAGTATTTTGAGTATCGTCCGATTTTAAAGAAGTGGATCATAACAGGACTGGTCACAGTAGTTGTGGCCGGTCTTATTATGGTTCTATCTGCAGTTTTCATGGTGTGCAAGCTCTATCAGAAGGAGGAATCACTTCAGGAGCAGATTCTTGATGAGAACTGCACTACTTTAAATGCTGTTTTTAATGAGGTTGTTCTTGGAGCTCAGACTCTCCTTAGCAGCAATGATGTAAGAGCTGCAATAGTAAGGGGAGATGAGACAGTAGAAGACAGGATGCGCATTTCTGACATTAACTGGACTATAAATGAGTACATGGCGGTGCATTCATCCTTTGATGAAGTATATATTTTCTTCCCATCTCTTAATCCCATGGGAGTTCTCACAAAATCCGAATACCTAAAGGTGGAAGAGGATACGCCCTATGTGTCCGAGCTTAGCCTTCAGGCAGATTATAACCGAGGTCTTTTTTCAGGGAAGACCTATAGCAAATTTAAGATAGCAGGATCTGAAAATGACAGGCAGCTTTATTATTCCATGTCCACATCCTATGCTGATGAATTTGATGATCAGCAGGCTGTTCTTTTAATAAAGCTTAAAAAGACATATATGCAGGCAGCTCTTTCAGATAATGCAAGTTTTCTTATTATGACAGAAGATGGTTCATATATTCAGCTTGGTGATGAGAATTTTCCTGACGAGTTTATAGAGAAATGCCTTACCGTTCAGGGAAGAGAGAAGGTAGAGGACCGCATTGTTTATAAGACCAATAAGAATCAGTTTGGTTTAAATGTTGTTGCGGTACTTGAATCAGGATCAATTGAAGAAACCATGAGGCCTTTTGTACTAGGAGTTATTCTGTTTTGTGTAACTATGTTTATAGCTTCAACTTATGCAATAATCAGCCTTATGAGGAGGCATTACAGACCGATAGAGCATCTCCTTAAGTTCATGGATGAGAGGAGTGTTCTTAATAATTCCTTTGGAGAAAACACTGATGAGTTTAAAAGGATTGAGGACAGTATTCTAAGGACTGCAAATGAGATCAGTCTCTCCAAGGAAGAGATGGAGAAGTTTAAGAACAACATGGAGAACAGGCTTGTAAGTCTTTTAAACTATGGCCACGAGCCAACCATGGAAGAAGATATCAATGATGAGAAATATGTGGTTGTTTCCTATGATATCGATAATCCCACAGGAGAGCCTTTTGAGCAGATAGACAGAGATCAGGTGTGGTTCATAATCCATAACGTGTCTGAGGAACTTATTGGATCAGATAATCTGCTTGTTACAGGCGGACTTGCTCACTGGTTTTACAATATTGTAAAAGTAGGAGGCGAAAACGCCATTACATTAGATGAACTTTCTAAGGAGCTAAATACAGTCTGCAGCTTTATCAGAGAGAAATTTGAAATCGCTCTTGTTGCCAATGTATCTGATGTACATCAGGGCAAAAAGGAGATTCCTGATGCTAATAGGGAGTCAATGATTGTAAGGGAGTATAGAATCTACGTGGGAGCCCTTAGAAATGTCGCATATTACAAGGAACTGTCCCTTGATGATGATGCCAAAGAAACCCTTTCATCCTACGATAAGATGGAGCAGGTGCAGAACATGTACCGACTCCACAGACCGGATGAAGCAAGTGTGATTCTAAATAGTATCGTAAATGATGCCATTGAGAATGCAGAAGGACAAAAGGCTATTGCAATAGAACCTGATAAGACTGGAAAGACAGCAGCTCTTGTCACAAAGGCAAAGGGACTTGTAGATACCAAATATTCCGACAAGGATATGAACGTAAATAGCATAGCAGACGAGCTTGGAGTAAATAACTCATATCTATCCAGATCCTTTAAACAGGTACTGAATATCGGAATGCTAGAGTATATAAATAAAGTAAGGCTTGAAAATGCTGAGGCTCTTATGACAGCAGGCGTCACTGTCAAAGACGCCGCTGACAGAGTTGGCTTTAGTACGCCCCGCCCCCTCATCAGATGCTTTAGAGAAAAGTATGGCACCACCCCAGGGGAATACTATAAGGGAAAGTAGGGCAACTATTCGGAATTTTTATCCTTGAACAGCTTGTTGACTATACTGCTACAAATTAGGTAGATGAAAATAGCAGCAGTGAAAAATAGTCTGATTTATTTTATTTTGGATCAAGGGAACTGCTGATAATCCATGATAGTAATTTTTCAGCAGTTGATTTTAGCCCTGATTTTCTTATGCAATCCCATCAAAGCAATTTTGCGGCAGTTGATTTTTGATGATGTGCACTGCTGCAAAATAGAAAGATTCGTATTGCGGTAGTGAAAATTCTTTTGATT
>JAILPB010000036.1 GCA_024690485.1 Butyrivibrio sp.
ATGATAAAAAATAATATCTCAGCGGATGAAAGCGAAAAGATAAGTGCCACCTGCAAGAGCGCAGATATCACAATAAAACATGAAAACGGCGAGCAGGTTGTATATTTAAACGGAGAAAATGTCAACGGACTTATCAGAACCGAGGAAGTGGGTAATATGGCTTCCGCAAGCAGTGTGAACGGCGACGTGAGAGAAAAGCTCGTTGAACTTCAGCAGAAACTTGCGGAAACAACAGATGTGGTGATGGATGGCCGCGATATAGGAACGGTGGTTCTTCCTTTTGCCAATCTTAAGATATATCTTACCGCAGGTTCCAGAGTCAGGGCCGAGAGAAGATACAAGGAGCTTGTTGCCAAGGGACAGGATTGTGACCTTGACAAGATAGAACAGGATATTATAGACAGGGACTACAGGGATATGCACAGAGACATCTCTCCGCTCACACAGGCTGAGGATGCAATCCTTGTGGATTCATCGGATATGACAATTGATGAAGTTGCGGATAAGATAATTGAACTGTATCAGAAGGTTGAGTGAGGATCAAAATGGAAGTAGTAGTAGCTGAGCATGCGGGATTTTGCTTTGGTGTTACCAAGGCGGTTGAAACCGTGTACGACAGAATTAAGGACAAGGACGCCGGAAATATCTATACTTACGGACCTATCATCCACAATGAGACCGTTGTGGGAGATCTGGAAAAAAAGGGTGTGAAGGTAATAGAGAGTCCGGAAGAACTTAAGGGAATAGAAAAGGGCACAGTGGTGATCAGATCCCATGGAGTCACCAGGGATATTCAAAAAGAGCTTGAAAAAACCGGACTTTCAATTGTGGATGCAACATGTCCTTTTGTCAAAAGAATTCACAAGATAGTCGAAGAAGAGAGCAGCAAAGGGAAAAGCATAATAGTTGTGGGCTCAGCAAATCACCCGGAAGTTGAGGGAATAGTGAGCTTTGCCAGCGGCCCGGTGTATGTGATCGACGGGCCTGAAAGTGCCTTGAAATTCAAGGAAAACAAGGAAACGGAATATACGCTTGTGTCCCAGACTACATTTAACAGGAATAAATTTCAAGAAACCGTTGAAATCTTCAAAAATAACGGTTACAATATTAATATTGTGAATACTATATGCAATGCTACCGACGAGAGACAATCGGAAGCTCAGGAAATAGCATCCAGAGCTGACGTGATGATCGTGATCGGAGGCACCCACAGCTCCAATTCAAGAAAGCTGTACGAGATATGCAGCGAGAGGTGTGAGAATACATATTTTATTCAGACACTGGATGACCTTGATTTGGAATTACCTGAATCGGCCGTACTAGTGGGGATTACCGCCGGGGCATCAACCCCAAAGAACATTATTGAGGAGGTTCGGAATTATGTCAGAACAAACTTTTGAACAGATGCTTAACGAATCGTTCAAAACAATTCACACAGGGGAGGTTGTTGAGGGAACTGTTATTGACGTTAAGCCTGACGAGATAATCCTTAACATTGGCTATAAGTCCGACGGAATCTTGACCAAGAACGAATATAGCAACGACAACAGTATTGACCTTACAACAGCCGTTAAGGTTGGTGACACAATGGACGTTAAGGTCCTTAAGACCAACGACGCAGACGGACAGGTTATTCTTTCATACAAGAGACTTGCCATTGACAGAGGCAACAAGAGAATCGAAGAGGCCTTCAACAACAAGGAAGTCCTTACAGCTAAGGTTGTACAGGTACTTGAGGGTGGCCTTACAGTAGTAGTTGATGAAGTTAGAATCTTCATCCCAGCAAGCCTTGTTTCTGATAGCTATGAGAAGGATCTTTCCAAGTATCAGGATCAGGAAATCCAGTTTGTTGTAACTGAGTACAATCCTAAGAGAAGAAGATATATCGGTAACAGAAAGATGCTTGTTTCAGCTGAGAAGGCTGAAGCTGCCAAGAAGCTCTTTGAGAACATCAAGGCTGGCGACGTAGTTGACGGTGTTGTTAAGAACGTTACAGACTTCGGCGCATTCATTGATCTTGGTGGAGCTGATGGACTTCTTCACATCTCAGAGATGAGCTGGGGAAGAGTTGAGAGCCCTAAGAAAGTATTCAAGATTGGCGATACAGTTAAGGTTCTTGTTAAGTCTATCGACGGCAGCAAGATTGCTCTTTCTAGAAAGTTTGATGATGAGAACCCTTGGAAGGACGCTACAGAGAAGTATGCTGTAGGCAACGTTGTAAAGGGTAAGGTAGCTAGAATGACTGACTTCGGCGCTTTTGTAGAGCTTGAGCCAGGTATCGATGCACTCCTTCATGTTTCTCAGATTGCCAAGGAGCACGTTGAGAAGCCAGCTGACGTACTTAAGGTAGGTCAGGAAGTAGAAGCTAAGATCGTTGATTTCAACGAGGATGAGAAGAAGATTTCTCTTTCAATCAAGGCTATGTTTGCTCCTGAGAAAGAAGAGGAAGCTCCTGCTGAGGAAGGCGATGTAGTATCAGTTGATATCGACAAGGTTATCGCTGAGCAGAACGAAGAGAACTAATCTCTTTTAACTTAGAAGAATAATTGAGCTGATGGTTATAGTGAATAGCCATCAGCTCTTTTTTCATAATACAGATAATATGCAAACCTATATAATTAATTAAAACGAAATAGTATTTATATTTATTTAATTTTACACACACTTCCCTATGCATTAGAATTAATTGAGAGGTATTTGGTTTTCCTTATCATTTAATAACTAGGAGGGAAGTGCATTCATGGAATACGATTACGAGTGGTTTAAAAAGGGTGTCTATGACCTTACCAAGATTGATCTTAATGCTTATAAAGAAAAACAGATGAAAAGAAGAATCGATACCCTTATCGGTAAGTATGAAGTTAAGGGCTATGACGGATTCCTTGCTCTTATCAAAAAAGACAGAGAAGCCCTGGATTCTTTTGTAACATACCTTACCATCAATGTATCTGAGTTCTTCCGAAACATGGATCAGTGGAACCTGATGGATAAAGAGATGGTTCCTGAGCTTATGAATAAGTTTGGCAAAAACCTTAAGATCTGGAGTGCCGCCTGCTCTACAGGTGACGAGCCTTATACTATAGTTATGATGCTCTCCAAGCACATGCCACTCAATCAGATCAATGTCTATGCTACAGACCTTGATGCAGTGGTTCTGGCCAAGGCTAAGGCTGCTATTTATGATAAAAAAGAGATTGCCAATACTCCTGAGGAGTTTAAAAAGAAATACTTCACAGAGACTCCCGATGGCAAGATGAAGGTATCCAGCGAGATCACATCCCGCGTTACTTTCAAACAGGCTGATCTTTTAAGAGATCCTTATCCAAAGGATTGCCACCTTATTGTATGTCGTAACGTTCTTATTTACTTCACTGAGGAAGCTAAGGATGACATCTTCAGAAAGTATTATGCAAACCTTGTTCCTGGCGGTATCCTCTTTATCGGAAGTACCGAACAGATTGTCAATTACAAGGACATTGGCTTTGTTCGTAAGAATTCCTTCTACTACGAGAAACCTAAGGGATAAATAAGAAATGCCTAAGGCTAACATAAGGCCTGCAATATAGCAGGAACAGGCATAAAAACATATTTTGCAAAAGTAGAAAAATATAAGCTGCGAAAATGCGTTAAATAACGTATATTTCGCAGCTTTAATTTTATACAATTATTTCAACATAAACAAAGTGATAACAAATTACGTAGTTATCACTGTCAGGCAACTGATGACGTATTGTTTTTCTTGAAGGAAGGAGAGTGTTATGTTGTCACTGCTATTTATTATTTTATTCTTTGCTGTTTTCGGAAAAATGGTTAGTTTTGCATTTAAAGCTACCTGGAGCATCTTTAAGGTTGTTATGTATCTGGTGTTCCTTCCAATGATCATTATTGGATTTGTGATCGGCGGATTTATATATATAGCAATTCCGGTACTTATCATAATTGGAATTGCAAGCTTATTTGCAAAAGCTTGACTATGTAAATTGAAAGGAGAACAAAGGTATGAATATTACATTGGAAGCTGTTGAAAAGGTAATGGAAGAAACAGGTGTTGATTACAAGGTTGCAAAAGAGGCTCTTCTTAAAACGGATGGAGACGTTGAAGCTGCAATAAAGAGCATTCAGCCAAACACTAATGACATAAGTGATGATATCAAGGCTCTTATTGATAAGCTTAAAAACAAAGTTGAAGAGGGCAACGTAGACAGAGTTCAGATCAAAAAAGGCGAGGAAGTAGTTTTTAGTGTTCCTGTCAACGTTGGAATCCTTGGAGGAATCCTGGGACTTGCTACCGCACCTTGGGCCCTCATCGCTGGCTCCGTAGCAGCATTTGGTCTTGGCTGCAAACTCGAAGTAGTCAAAAAAGACGGAACCACCGACGAAGTAAAATAACCCCCTCCCCCTCAAAAGTTAGCCCCTCCTTCCTCCGGGGAAGTGGAAACGATATTCATGGAAGTTTTTTCGTCTGTGTAAGGAGGATAATTCATGAGACTCCTGAAAGGGCATAAGAATTCTGCTTCGGTTCAACATGTTCGAGCGCCAAGAGGCAGCTTTTTACTCGGGCCAGTTCCCGTAGTGCTCGTCACTGACAAATGCAGATTTTCTCAGATGTTTCCGCAGTTTTTCTTTTAATGCGCATGCTGCAGCGTAAACTTGCAGGACGGGAGCAATGCTACAATAGAAAATGCCATAGCCCGCGATGCGGGCGTATACAAGAAATGGGGCATCAATTCTCTCAAGCTAGCTTGGAGAAATTGATGCCTCATTTCTTTATGGCGCAAGCGCCAAATGGCATTTTCTTATGAGATTAAGTATATTCCGTCCTGCTTCAGACAACGCTTCGCATGCGCGGGAAAAACTGCTGTGGAAACATTAGAAAATTGCATTTGCCAGATAAGACTCGCATAGGAAACTGGCAGCCTCGCAAGCGCTGCCCTGGCGCGAGTTTTGAACCGTAGAATTCTTATGCCTCTTCCAGAAGTCCATGAATACCCGAACTGAAGCCGACGAAAAAAACTTTCTGAATGAGTGCCCCCACTTCCACAGAGGAAGGTAATCGCATTTGACACAATTTACAAATCAGTATAAATTATTGGAGTTAATGTAATGAGTTGGATTTTGTGATAGGAAAGCGATATGAATGAGATATCAGTTACGAAATTAAATAAAATGCCGAAAGACTCTTATGTGCTTGTAGATGTTCGCAGTGAGAGTCTTGCGGATTATGGTATGATGCCAGGTGCCATCTGGGTTAGTGCAGAGGATATTGAAAAGGGCAATATAGAAAAGATTGAGAATATCCCTGCTGATAAGAAGATAGTTTTTTACTGCCAGATAGGCCAGAAATCTCAGGAGATATGTGGCCTTCCATGCTTTGAGAGCAGGGACTGCTATAGCCTTAAGGGCGGATATATGGAATACCTCCAGGATGAGCTTTCAAGGAGCGAAGCTGGAGCTAAGCAGGAAAAAGCAGAGGAGAGCATACGCAAGAAATTCCACAAGCAGCTCTTTTCCCCATTTGCCAAGGCATGTAAGACTTATAAGCTGATAAATGAAGGTGATCATATAGCTGTGTGCATCTCGGGCGGCAAGGACTCTATGCTGATGGCCAAGCTCTTTCAGGAAATCCAGAAGCACAGACAGGTCAAGTTTGACGTGACTTTCCTTGTAATGGACCCTGGCTACAATAAGGAGAACAGAGCCCTCATTGAGAGCAATGCCAAGGCTCTTGGAATCCCGGTTACAATTTTTGAGAGCACCATTTTTGATACAGTTGATACTATCGAAAAGAGCCCATGCTATCTTTGTGCCAGAATGAGACGCGGATATTTATATAGCAAGGCTAAAGAGCTTGGGTGTAACAAGATTGCTCTTGGTCACCACTACGACGATGTTATCGAGACTATCCTTATGGGAATGCTCTATGGCGGCCAGGTTCAGACTATGATGCCCAAGCTTCACAGCACTAACTTTGAGGGCATGGAGCTTATCAGGCCTATGTACTTTATAAGAGAAGCTGATATATGCGCCTGGAGAGACTATAATGATCTGCATTTCCTTCAGTGTGCATGTCACTTTACAGAGACCTGCTCAACCTGTCATACTGATGGAACTACAGCATCCAAGCGCCTTGAGACCAAGCACCTTATTGCTGCTATGAAGAAGGATAATCCTTTTGTAGAGGCTAACATCTTTAAGAGCGTTGAGAACGTAAGCCTCAATACAATTATTGCTTACAAAAAAGATGGAGTTAAGCATCATTTCCTTGATGAGTATTGATCTCCTGGCCTTTTGGTCAGGACTCTCCTAGTATATGGCCTATTACATGAGATGCGTATAAACTCATGGCAAACCGGCTCTTTTTCATATTGTCATTAAGGTCAAAGAAAAAACGATTGTCTTTGTAGTCTTCCTTGAAAAATGGAGCAAAAACAAGATCCCACTCCAGCAGATACTGGCCTTCCTTTTTGGTATAGCAGTTCTCGGGAGTTGCTTTTTCACGGAAAGACTTATCTACAAATTCAGCAATAGACTTGTGTATCGCCATATCTTCTTTTGGCAGATAATAGTAGTCTCTGTAATTTGAATAGTAGTACTTAAGCTCAGTTTCGTAGAGAGGAACCCGAAGAGTAGCTTCTTTTCCCATAATCTTAAAAAAGCATCCGTCAAGATTTCCTGAAAGAGATGAAGGAAGCTCAAAAGGAAGTGCCAGCTTCATAAAGACTTCCTGCTTGCAGGAACCGTCCAGATCCTTGTAGTAATTGGCCTGAACCTTCTTGGCCCTGACTGGAAGCTCATAGTCATAGGCATTGTCATCTATTTCCTCATCGGTTCTTATAGAAACCTCAGGCATGTTTTCAAACAGGTGAAAGAACTCCAGATACCGCAGCATCGGCAAAAGTCCAAACATTCCCTTAACATCCTCAAAATTATGAAGTAATAGGAGTTTAAGCTTCTCAGGGTCCTTGCTCTCGGTAAAGTCCTTGTACACCGGGATCAGCTTGCCTCCGTCGTATTTGTCCTCTCTGTCAATCCCAAGGTAT
>JAILPB010000053.1 GCA_024690485.1 Butyrivibrio sp.
TTTATTTAATCTATTGTGATTCCCTCTGTTCTGATGATGAACTGAACGCTGCTGGGTTCTGCTTCATTAGCACCTGAGAATGTCTTGAAGCTCTGAGAAGCCTCATCAACAGCCTTAAGTCTGTCTGTTACTGAAAGAAGATCATCATCTACTGTAGAAGTAAGCTTCTGAATTCCTTCTTCGTCGAACTCTACCATACCATCAGCAAGTTTCTTTGCACCATCATCAAGCTCTGTAGCACCATCATTAAGCTCTGTAGCGCCATCGTTAAGCTTTGTAACGCCATCCTGAAGGGTTCCAGCTCCGTCATCAAGCTCGATTGTTCCGTTGCTAAGCTCTGTTGCACCGCTTGAAAGCTCATATGCACCGTTTGAAAGCTTGTCAGCACCATCTGTAAGAGTACCGTTATTGCTAGTAAGAAGGTTTGCACCATCCTTAAGCTTGCCTGTGCCATCCTTAAGAGTACCGATACCCTTCTTCATGTCCTTACTGCCCTTATAGAGTTTTCCAAGACCTGAATCAAGCTGATCCGCACCTGTTGCAAGCTTCTTTGCACCATCCTGGATATCCTTAAGACCACCGTTACCTGTACCGTTGTAGAGAGTATTAAGTGTTGTCTCTGTTGTGGTAAGTGTCTGGTATGTCATATAAATTGTTGTTGCATAAGTTGCAGCTGTCTGCGACTTTGTAATTCCGTCAACTGCCTGTGTAAGAAGTGAACTGTAAACAGCAAACATGAAAGGATAAGGGTCACCGCCTACAAGTGCAGTAGCTGCAGGAGCAAGTGCCGGATTGCTTGGAAGCTGTGTAGCAAGCTGAGAGCATATTGCGCAAGCTCCTGCTGTATCTCCGCCCATAGCCTTTGCAAAAGCACCGTCAAGAGCAGTCTTTACAGTTGTAAGCTGCTGCATGTCTGTTGCACTTGTCTTTAAAGCATTCTCAGCATAAGCATTCATTGCCTGCCATTTAGCTGCGTCAACACCTGTAAGTTCTGCAACTACAGCCCAGCCTGCATCATTGCCGTACTCTACATCTGACTGATCATCTTCATCGCCTGATGAATTAAGAGTTACTGTATCAGCTGTATCAGCTGTATCTGAACTCTCTTCTGTCTCGCCATCGCCTGCATCCTCTGAGAAGCCCTCACCGCTGTTATCTGCAGAATCAGCAGAATCTGCGCTGTCACTGCTATCAGCATTGCTATCTTCTGAACTGCTATCAGCATTGCTGTCTTCTGAACTGCTATCAGAAGAAGTATCCTCTGAAGAGCTGTTATCAGATGCACTGTCTGCATCGTTTGATGCATTATCCTGGCTATTATCAGGAGTCTGGTTCTCATCGTTCTGAGAATCATTATTTCCGCTGTTGTCGTTGTTTTCAGGATCTGTAGTATCTGTATCTGCGCTGTTATCAGGTGTCTCATCTTCTGAAGGTGTTACTTCATCGGGAGTTTCTTCCTGGTTTTTCTTCTTGTTCTTCTTTGTAGCAGGCTCTTCCTCGTCATCACTACTCATCTGAGCACTTGCGATGCTGAGCTCTGAGAGCTTAAGTGAAATATCATTTACGATGCTGTTAAGGTCACCGTCACTTCCCATAGAAGCGTTAAGTGTTGCTACTGAAG
Source organism: Butyrivibrio sp. (assembly GCA_024690485.1). Taxonomy (GTDB): domain Bacteria; phylum Bacillota; class Clostridia; order Lachnospirales; family Lachnospiraceae; genus Butyrivibrio. The sequence continues at coordinate 1,622 of JAILPB010000053.1, forward strand.
CACCGCTTGCAAGTGAGCCTGCCTGCTGCGCAGCGTAGTTAATAACATATGCACAGTCTGTTGCAAATGTGGTCTTTGCAAGAGTTGCTGCTGAAAGCTTCTGCGAAACTCCGTCAGCTGCTGTTGTGATACCTGCGCTGAGCTTTCCTGCGCCATCTGAAAGTGACTTAGATCCTTCTTTTGCTGACTTAAGTCCCTTCTCCATATCACTTGCACCACCTGCAAGTTTACCTACGCCATCATCAAGAGTTCCTGTTCCGTTTGCAAGAGTAGATACGGCATCTGTATATGTTTTAACACCTGAACTAAGTGTACGAGCGCCATCTGCAAGAGCACCTGAACCACTTGCGAGCTGTCCTGCTCCATCACGAAGCTTTCCTGTGCCATCCTTAAGGTCCTTAGTTCCGTCTGCAAGTTCCTTGGTTCCGTCTGCAAGCTTTCCTGTACCATCCTTGAACTTATCTGTTCCGTCTGCAAGTTTTCCTGATCCGTCAACAAGCTGTGTTGAAGCATCTGAAAGCTCATCCATATCATCATTTAATGTATCGATCTGCTTTGCGTTGTAGATCTTATCAAGGCCAAGGTCAGAGATAACATTTGCACTAGCCATTGAGATTGTCATAGGAAGCTCAAAATCTGTAACATTAGCTGTTACCTCGACATAGTCGGGAAGATCAACCTCATCCTCATCTATATCAGCATCCTTAAGCTTATTATCATCGAGCTTTAAGGACTCCTTAAGGCCGGGCATTGCAACACCGACTACAACATAGTTGTTAGCATCAGATATTACCTTACCGCTTGAAACCTTAACATTTGAGAACTTTGTGTTATCAAGCATGGTTCCTGAGATCATTGTGAAAGGAACCTTAACCTCTGTCTCCTCGCCGTCGATTGTAACTTTTTCTGAAAGAGTATTTGCATAATCGAATCTGATTGTTACCTTACCGCTCTTTCCTGCGATTTCTTCAGGAGTCATCTCCTTGCCATCCATCATGTAAGTAACCTTAACACCTACAGGTACTTCTGAAGTGGGAGTTCCCTGATAGTAGATATCCTGGCCGCTTGCATTCCATGTAACCGTTCCGTCGCCGTTATCTGTATAGGTTTCATCACCCTTAACGTTTACGATATCCTTAAGAGATGTTGTATCTGTAAGTGTCTGACTTCCGTCTGAATTCTTAAGCCAGTTGCTTACTACTACGTCATTAACAGATCCGTTTGCATCTGTCATGACATATACTGTTTCTTCTTTTCCGCTCTCAGCATCCTCAGAAGATCCTGTGTAAGCTGTCTTTGTCATTGTGTCTACAAGCTCATCAGCTTCCTCATTCTCTACTGCTTCTGTAGCATCTATATTATCTACCTCATCTTTTTTGCCCCAGAGTCCGCATCCTGTCATTGAAGTGCATGCCAGTGCGAATGCTGTGAAAACTGATGTTGCTTTTAATAAATTCTTCTTATACATAACGCATTCTCCTCTGTATCTATTTTTACTCATATCTATATATATCGGCTGATTACAGATTGCTCATCAGCTTGCTTTTGCTGTTTTTATTTTGTTTTTTTTTCTGTCCTTATCCATCTGAATGCACTGTCTCATGCCCCAGGTTGTTCTTATGATAAGTCCGTCAAAAATCATATACATTGAAGGAAGCACCAGAAGTACTACTACCATACTTACAAGTGCACCTCTTGCCATAAGGAAGCAAAGAGATCCGATCATATCTACACTTGAAACAAGTCCTACGCCAAAGGTTGCAGCAAAGAAGCTAAGTGCACTGACGATAACCGACTTCATACTGGTTGAAAGAGCAATTCGTGTTGCCATCTTTTTGCTCTCGCCATTTTTTCTCTCAAGGCAATATCTTGTTGTCATAAGGATCGCATAGTCTACTGTTGCACCAAGCTGTATGGTTCCGATAACAACTGAAGATATGAAAGGTATTACCGTGCCTGTGTATCCGGGGATACCCATGTTGATGAAAATAGCAAACTCGATAACCGCAACAAGTATGAAAGGAAGTGATAATGACTTCATAACAAAAGCGATTATAAGGAATACACATCCTATTGAAACAACACTTACAGTCTGGAAATCTTTTGCTGTGATATTGATAAGATCCTTTGTACAAGGAGCTTCACCAACTACCATTGCATTTTCATCATAACTCTTAACTATATCGTTAACTGCTGATATCTGAGCATTTACTTCATCAGATGCTGTCTTATACTGACTTGTGAGCATTATCATCTGATATTCATCACTTGAAAGCTCATCCTTTAACTTATCGGGGATCATTTCCTTCGGGAAAGTAGGTCCGATAAGTGACTCGATTCCAAGTACTGCATCTATTCCGTCTACCTTCTTAAGATCGCTGATCATACTCTGCATTGTAGGTGTATCCATATCAGCATCTGTAAGAATCATGTAGGTTGTATTTGTATCAAAATGCTTATCAAGCTCTATCATAGCCTGTCTGCTTGAGAGGTTATCCGGAAGTGTCTCTGAAAGGTCATAATAAACTGCTGTGTGCTTATATCCCCATAATGCAAGAGGAAGCAGGCACAGGAAAATAATTCCGAATAACATAGCATGCTTTGAAATCCATCTTGGAGTCTTAACAAACTCAGGCATAAGAGGTCTATGCTTTGTTTTTTCTATTATATTGTCACATATAAGAATCATGGCCGGAAGGACAGTTACGCAGCTTACTACGCCGAAGATAACACCCTTTGCCATAACGATTCCAAGGTCAAGTCCGATTGTGAAGCTCATGAAGCAAAGTGCAACGAAACCTGCAATTGTTGTAATTGAGCTTCCAAGTACTGACTGGAAGGTTGCGCTGATGGCCTCTGCCATAGCTTCTTTTTTATCCGCATGTCCTGTCTTTTCAAGCTGCTCCTGGTAGCTGTGCCACAAGAAGATCGAATAATCCAGTGTTACACCCAGCTGAAGAACCGCACTAAGTGATTTTGTAAGGAAGGAAATCTCTCCGAGGAAGATGTTCGTTCCCATATTGAACATTATGGCAATTCCTATACTTGCAAGGAAGAAGAAAGGAATCAGATAAGAGTCCATTGAAAGTGAAAGGACTATTACTGCAAGAAGTACTGCCATTCCTACATATATAGGTGTTTCCTTCTCTGTAAGGTTCTTGGTATCAAGGACGATTGCAGCCATACCTGATAAGAAGCATTTCTCATCGGCGATCTTCCTTATATTAGTTATAGCTTCCATTGTGCCATCGCCTGAAGTTGTATCATCAAATATGATGAACATCATCTGGGCATCGCCTGTTCCAAGGGCTTCTGTTATTGAATCAGGAAGCATTTCCTTAGGAATTGTGTAATCCATGAAAGTGTCATACCAGATGACCTTCTTTACATGTTCCACACCCTCAATATTGGATTTAAGACTGGCAATATCTTTATCAGCCATTCCTTCAACTACAAATAATGAGTAGGCTCCGGTTCCGAACTGATCCATCAGGATATCCTGACCCTTCATGGTCTCAATTTCACCGGGAAGGTAAGAAAGGATATCATAGTTAACTCTGGTGGCCGCCATTCCTGCAAGGCAGGGAATCATCAGAGCCAAACTTGCAATCAGTATTACGAATCTTAGCTTTACTATTGCTCTTGATATATTCTTCATAGCATTCTCCTCAAAAAAATCATTTATGACCACTGGTCATTTTTATCTAAATATGTTATACTCCAAATATGACCGATGGTCAATATTTTTTTTGAGAAAAGCAAAAATATTAAAAAGACGAGACGAATGCTTGCATTCAGGATCGTTCTTTTTGAGAAAGCAGTAAAACCGTCAATTTTATGCTATTATGTTTTTTAGAAATGGCAGGTAATAAACATGGGTAAATGGGACGCTAATAAAAAAATAAAAAGAGATTCTTTGCTAAACACCTCCTTTGAGTTGTTTACTTCCCAGGGAATCAACCAGACCTCTATATCAGATATAGTTAAGAAGGCCGGGGTTGCCAAGGGAACCTTCTATTTATATTTCAAAGATAAATATGACATAAGGAACAGACTTATTGCCCGCAAGTCAAATCAACTTTTCAGCTCCGCTTATGAAGGGCTTATCCACAAAAAGGATATAGTTACCGCTGAAGATAAAGTCATATTTATGATGAAGCATATTCTCATGGAGCTTAACAAGGAGCCGAAGCTTCTTACTCTTATATATAAAGATCTTAGCTGGGCACTTTTTAAAGAAGTCGTATCCAGCGTAAATGATGAAGAAGATCAGGATCTTCTCACCATCATCGAGACCATGTTCGAAGAGTCAGAGGTAAAATATCGTAACCACGAAGTTATGATGTTTCTTATAGTAGAAATGGTTAGTTCCTCCGGTTACAGTTCCATCGTCTATAAGCAGCCGATGCCCATAGAAGAAATGGTCATCGAACTCGAATCCGCAGTTCGCGGAATCATGAGAACCTACGAGATTAAATAAAAGGAAACTTCCGTAGGTTGTGTTTCTATCTAAATCCACAATATTCTTAATTTTATTTCGAAAGAAAAGCCGCGTTGGCAAGACGCGGCTTTTTCAGGTAGGAGATTTCTTATGACTATGTATGTCATGTATGTTAGCTTTTGCTAACACAGTTATATTAGCATAGGCTAACAACATGTGCAAGTACTTTTTTGTTTTTCTTTATAAGAAAGTTTTCCTGTGATAGAAAAACGCAATATTTGCGTAGACACATTCATTACATAGAATGTATATATTGGTATATATCAAAAACTCTGGAGGTTTTTCTTGATGCTCGCTAAAGTATTTACACCCTTCAAATCCCGCCTTTTAGGTCTGTGCCTATTCGTCGTAGGACTACTTTTTATAGCTGTAAACATTGATTTTTCAAGCCCATCACAAATTATTATTGCAGTACTTGGTGGAATTCTTTTGATATCCGGAATTGTTCTTGTCTATACATTGGGCAGATGCCCGAAATGTAACATGGTAAACCCTATTCATTTCGGTAAGAACTGTGTCCACTGCGGCGCGGATATGGATAAAAAATAAAAATCTTAAACTATCAGGAAAAATCCCCGGAGACCGTTCGGGTTCCGGGGATTTTTACATCTTCTGCCATTTTGTTTTAATCTTATTATCAAACATACAATCTTACAGGTCTCCGAAGAACTCATCATCAGGCGGGAGGTCGTCTTCGTCCTCGTCTTCATAGTCATCGAAATCATCGGGATCTATGTCATCTAAGGGATCATCTGATGAATCATCATCCTCGAAATCTTCCTCGTCATCGAAATC
>JAILPB010000105.1 GCA_024690485.1 Butyrivibrio sp.
AGAGTATACTTTGTTTCTATATTTTGACAGCGTGGAAATATACGATGTAAAAATCCTGAGGTTACCATGAAAACAAGGCTTTTTCGTGAGTTTTTGCAGGAATTTGGAAATATATGGTGAAAAGATCCTGAGGTTACCATGGTAAGAGGTGTTATTTGGGGTAACCAGAGCATTAAAATGGCATATATTTACAAGGTGACGGAATAAAGTAAGAAACATGACGCTAAAATGATAAAACGGAAGTGCCATAGGGTTAGGAAGCATGTTTTTCTTGATGTAATTAAGAAAAACAATATAAAAAACCAAAGCAAAAACCATTGAAATTCGGGATAAACGCTGATACACTTCTTTTTGTAGCATCTCTGCGCCACTTTAAATCGTCAAAGTATTCAGGTTATTATTTAATTATTGGCATAAACTACTGAAAACAGTGAATGCGCATCCAATATTAAAGGGGCTTGGATATAGGCTACGCCTATAGCATGCTATAAAATATGCGTATTATACAGGTTCTGTGGCAGAGGATATACTCATTTTCATGATACGTCCGCCAACACAAGGCGTATATTTGGATAAAAAATCCAAGGGGAGGAGAAAAAATGAAAACAAAGATGCTAAAGAAGTTTTTACCTGTACTTGCAATGGTACTGCTTACAGGTACGCTTGGTGCATGCGGAGGTAAGGATCCTGTTGTGGAGAACACTACAGAGAGTGCTGAGTCCGTAGAAGAGACAAGCGAAGAGGCAGCAGCCAAGGAGAGCGCTACAGAAGAGAGCGCTGAGGCTGAAAGCAGCGAGGAAGCTGCAACAGAGACAGCAGATGGTGATAGCACATTTACTTATGCTATCAGCGGAGATCCCGGTGAATCCACCAATGTTATTACAAGTAGCAGCAGATGGGATCTTTCAACAATTAAGCTGATCTATTCTCCGCTCTACATGTACAACGCAGATGGAATAAACTGGTTCCTTGCAACAGAATATGAGACAGAGGATGATCTTACATTCACATTCAAGCTTAGAGATGATGTTAAGTGGTCAGACGGTGAGCCTTTTACAGCTGATGACGTAGTATTTACATATTCTGAGATGGAGAAGGAAGAGAACCTTGGATGGGCTTATTCACAGCTTGTTTATGACGAGGGAACTGTTGAGATCAGCAAGGTCGATGACTACACAGTATCATTCACCTTCCCCTTCAAGACACCTACAGCACTTGAGATGCTCAGCCAGATTTTCATTATGCCTGAGCACATCTACAAGGATGTAACTGATTTTGAGCACAACGAATACAACATGAATTCTATCGGTACAGGCCCTTATCAGGTAGTTGAGTATGTTCCCGGTTCTTATGTAAAGTTCAAGGCAAACGAGTACTACTACAAGGGAGCTCCTTCCATAGAGAACATCGTATTTAGAATTATCGAGAATTCCGATACAGCACTTCTTGCCCTTCAGAGCGGCGAGGTTGATGCATATCAGGCAATTCCTTCAGAGGTTAACAAGATTGACCTTGAGGCAAATAACCTTACAACCTACTCGTATTCAGAGGGACGTGTTGGTTATCTTATGATAAATGCCAAGAACGTACCTGATGAGAAGGTAAGAAAAGCTATTCTTTTTGCACTTAACAAGGATGAGATGAACATTGCAAGCTACCTTTCAGAGGAGTTCTTCTTAACACCTTACACATTCCTTCCTCCCACAAGCCAGTTCTATACAGAGGATGTGGAAAAGTATACACAGGATGTGGATAAGGCTAAGGAACTTTTGGAAGAAGCAGGAGTAACAGACCTCACACTTAAGGTTGGATATTCAGGAAGCGATCCTGCACAGACAGCTCAGGCACTTCTTGTACAGCAGCAGCTTCAGGCAGTAGGCATCACAGTTGAGCTTGATGCAGCAGACGGCACAGCTCTTTCAACACAGATGCATGATGAAAACAATGATTACGACTTATACTTCGGCGGCTACATCATGGGTATCGATCCTGATACTTTCTCAAGCTTGTTTGAATCAGGCGGAGCTTACAACTACATGTACTATGATGACAGCGAAGTAAATGATCTGTTTGCAGAGGGAAGAGCTGAGAACGACGAAGTTAAGAGAAAAGAGATTTACAATAAGCTTCAGGCTAAGATTCAAGATCTTGCTACCTTCTATCCTATTACATCAAATAATAAGATACTGGTAGTTAACAAGAGAATTCAGGGCATAGAGGATGCCAGACTTGTTCCTGTTTATACCTTTGAAGATACATCATTTCTTAAGATAGCTGAGTAATATTATTAGTTAAGACTCTAAATGGCGCATTCCGCTTTGGGGATGTGCCATTTAAGTGTTTTCAGAATTAAACCCGGCCTTGGAGGAATAAATGCTTAGATACATTGTAAAGCGAATAATAAATGCGATTCCGCTTCTATTTTTAATAACGGTTCTGTGCTTTGCACTGATCTCACTGGCTCCCTATGATGCCATAGATGCCATGACGACGCCTAAGATGTCGCCTGAGCTTATAGCCATGATCAGAGCAAAATACGGCTATGACAAGCCTCTTTACGAGAGGTATTTCAGATGGCTCCTTGGCCTTATAAACGGAAACTTTGGATATTCAATCGTTAACGGAACAAGTATCTTTAATGACCTTGTTTCCAGAATTCCAAACACAATAAAACTCGTGCTTCCGTCATATCTGACAGCCTATTTACTTGCAATTGTTCTTGGACTTATTGCAGGAGCAAACAGAGGAAAAAGAGCAGACAAAATTATCGATGGCTTTGCGTCAGTAAGCCTTGCGATTCCTACCTTCTGGATTGCGATGCTGCTTATATATTTCTTTGGATATAAGCTCAGAGTCCTTCCGATTCTTGGCATGAATACCATTGGAAAAAGCGGAGTTGGGGATTACCTAAAGCACTTTATCATGCCCTATCTGGTTTTGACCTTCGCATTTTTGCCGGGAAATATCAGGTATGTGAGATCATCCACAATCTCTGAGTTTTCAGAGGACTATGTAATGGTTCAGAGGGCCTTTGGTGCAAGCGAGAGCGAGATCATTTTTAAGCATGTATGTAAAAATGTGCTTTTCCCTATAATCACAAGACTTGGAATGGCGCTTCCCCAGCTTGTTACAGGTGCGGTTATCACTGAATCGGTATTTAGCTGGCCGGGAGTTGGACCATACTTTGTAAAGGCTGTTCAGGGTATGGATTATCCTGTGATCATGGTTATACTGGTGCTCTCATCAACACTGGTAATCCTTGGAAATCTTTTGTCAGACGTATTGTATTGCGTCGTTGATCCACGAATCAGGAAGGCGGTATAAGAGTTGAGTACGAATTTAAAAAGAAGAAAGGAAACTACATTAAGAGCCTTTAAAAGCGATAAGGTAGCTGTTTTTGCGGCTCTGTTTCTGCTTCTCGTTATTATTTTATCACTGATTGCACCGCTTCTTCCGCTGGATGCAAATAAAACGGACGTGTTCCACATTTTGGAGGCGCCGTCAAAGGGTCACTGGTTTGGAACTGATGAAATAGGAAGAGATTATTTTTCAAGGATCATCTACGGAGGAAGGGTGTCTATCACAGTTGGAATCCTTGCAATGCTCATGAGTACGATCCTTGGAGTTACCATCGGCATGGTATCCGGTTTTTCGGGCGGAATAATAGATGCTGTCCTTATGAGACTTGTGGATGTTATCCAGTCAATTCCGTGGCTTATCCTCGTTACCGTTGTGAGTATTTTCTTTAAAAAGGGACTTATCTCGATCATCGTTGTTATCGGATTCTTTTCATGGATGGAGATCGCAAGACTTGTAAGAGCCGAGGTTATGAGTCTTAAGGAGAGAGAATACGTGCAGTATGCGGATTTTTCAGGAGTAGGTGCAGGCAGCATCATTATTAAGCACCTTATTCCTGCGGTTATGCCCACGATCATCGTATCTGCAACCTCGGGAATTGCTGATGCCATAATGACAGAGTCAGCCCTGAGCTTCCTTGGAATAGGTATTCAGGAGCCTTTATCCTCTTGGGGTAAGCTTCTTCAGGCGGCTCAGAGTAATCTTCAGAGTTCAGTGTACATGGCTTTTATTCCGGGACTTTTGATAGTTCTTACGATTTTTTCCTTTAATAAGCTTGGAAATCTCCTTAGAGTCTATCTTGAGCCAAACAAAGCGGTGTGAGTCAGAGGTAATGGTATATGAGTGAACTTTTAGCAATTAAAAATTTAAACGTTGAATTTGTTCAGGATAAGCGAGCAACAAAGGTTATAAAGGGCATAGACCTTACGATGAGCAAGGAAGAGATTCTGGCTATCGTTGGTGAGTCTGGAAGCGGAAAAAGTGTATCCATGAAGGCGCTCATGGATATCCTTCCAGAGTATGCAAATATCGAGGCAGACAGCATCCTTTTTGATGGTAAGGAGCTCACTGCGCTTAATAAAAATGAAAAGAGAAAGCTTAGGGGAAATGAGATTGCCATGATCTTCCAGGATCCGATGACAGCCCTTAATCCCCTTAAAACTATAGGTTCTCACCTGGTGGAAGTAATTAAGAGACACCAGAAGACTTCTAAAAAAGAAGCTGAGAAGCTTGCGATAGAGATGCTTGGAAAGGTGGGAATACCTTCTCCCGAGAGAAGGATGAAGCAGTATCCTCACGAGTTTTCAGGCGGCATGAGACAGCGCGTCCTTATTGCTATGGCTCTGTGTTCAAAGCCAAAGCTTCTTATTGCAGATGAACCTACAACGGCTCTTGATGTTACGATTCAGGCCCAGATCTTAAAGCTTTTAAAGAAACTCCATGAGACCGAGGGAATGGATATCATTCTTATTACTCACGATCTTGGCGTTGTAGCAAGTATTGCGGACAGGATCGCAGTTATGAACAGCGGTAAAATCGTTGAGGTTGGAACAAAGAGCGAGGTTTTATACAGTCCAAAGCATCCCTACACCAAGGCTCTCATTAAGGCTATCCCCAAGTGCGAGAAGGGAAAGCGTGAGAGGCTTGTATATGTTGGCGATAATTATGATGAGGAAGTTATATGAGTACTTTGATTGAAATAAAAGATTTAAGCAAAGACTTCTATGTTAAGAGGAGCTTTTTTGGATCAAAGAAGGAAACGGTAAAGGCGGTTGACGGAGTTTCCTTTAATATAGAAAAAGGTGAGACCTTCGGCCTTGTTGGTGAGTCCGGATGCGGTAAGTCTACCCTCGGAAGAATGGTTATAAGGATGATCGATCCCACAGGTGGACAGATAGTCTATGATGGGACCAACATAACCACAATGCGCGGGAAGGAACTTAAGGAAATCCACAAGAAGATGCAGATTATTTTCCAGGATCCATATTCTGCCCTTGATCCTCACATGACGGTAAGGCAGATAATGGCTGAGAATCTATCACTTTTTGAGAAGCTTTCTGAAAAGGAAATGGATGAGAGAATAGCCGAGCTTCTTGGAAAAGTAGGTCTTACTGCGGATGATATGCATAAGTATCCTAATGAGTTTTCCGGCGGACAGAGGCAGAGAATAGGAATCGCAAGGGCGCTTGCCGTAAAACCTGAGTTTGTAATGTGCGATGAACCGATATCCGCTTTGGATGTGTCAATTCAGGCCCAGGTGGTAAATCTATTATCGGACCTGCAAAAGGAGCTTGGGCTTACATATCTTTTCATAGCCCATGACCTTAATATGGTAAGGCATATATCTGATAAGATAGGCGTTATGTACCTAGGAAAGCTGGTGGAAGTGG
>JAILPB010000114.1 GCA_024690485.1 Butyrivibrio sp.
CGATATAGAGACATTTGTGAATGGGCTTCTGAGGGCGAGCTGAAGGTTATTTTTATAACTAGTATGTTAGCCGGAGATAATCCTCCGTTAACAAAGATTTGCGTATGATAGTACGTATGAGTGGGTGATTTATTTCACCAAGCCGGGTGGCACCGCAGGTTAGATTTTTACCTGTCCCAGCAAGTAACTGTTGGGACAGGTTTTTTTATTTTATTCCTTTCCCAAACACTTGATTTAATGTAGAAAGGACAAAAACAATGAGTGAAGAGAAAATAATCCCGTACAAAATCTATTTAAACGAAGATGAGATTCCAAAGCAATGGTACAACGTAAGATCGGACATGAAGAATAAACCGGCTCCGCTTCTTAATCCCGGGACTCTTAAGCCGATGGGCTTTGAAGATCTGCGACCTGTTTTTTGCGATGAGCTTATTAAGCAGGAACTAGATGATACAACACCTTATGTTGATATCCCGCAGGAAGTTCAGGATTTCTATAAAATGTACAGACCTTCACCACTTGTAAGGGCTTACTGTCTCGAAAAGGCACTTGGAACACCTGCAAAGATTTACTACAAGTTTGAGGGAAACAACACAAGTGGAAGCCATAAACTTAATTCTGCAATCGTTCAGGCTTACTACGCAAAGAAGCAGGGACTTAAGGGCGTGACAACCGAGACCGGAGCAGGCCAGTGGGGAACAGCTCTTTCAATGGCATCCGCATATCTTGGAATCGACTGCAAGGTATACATGGTTAAGGTTTCCTATGAACAGAAGCCCTTTAGACGAGAGGTTATGCGCACCTATGGCGCCAGCGTAACGCCTTCTCCTTCCATGGAGACCGAGATTGGTAAAAAAATCAACGCCGAACATCCCGGAACAACCGGCTCTCTGGGATGTGCAATTTCAGAGGCTGTTGAGGTAGCAACTAAGACCGAAGGATACAGATATGTTCTTGGAAGCGTACTTAATCAGGTTCTTCTCCATCAGACAGTTATCGGTCTTGAAGCAAAGGCTGCACTTGATAAGTATGGAGTTACCCCTGACATAATCATCGGATGTGCAGGTGGCGGATCAAACCTTGGCGGACTTATTTCTCCGTTTATGGGAGAAAAGCTTCGCGGTGAAAAGGACTACAGAATCATCGCAGTAGAGCCCGCAAGCTGTCCCAGCTTTACAAGAGGTAAATTCGCATACGACTTCTGCGACACAGGAATGGTTTGTCCTCTTGCTAAGATGTATACACTTGGAAGCAACTTTATTCCTTCAGCTAACCATGCAGGTGGACTTAGATATCACGGCATGAGCCCGATTCTGTCACAGCTTTATCATGATGGATATCTGGAAGCAGTAACCGCAGAACAGACAGCTGTATTTGAATCAGCTCAGAGGTTCGCAAGAGTTGAGGGTATTCTTCCTGCTCCTGAGAGCTCCCACGCAATCAAGGTTGCTATTGATGAGGCACTTAAGTGCAAGGAGACCGGAGAGGAAAAGATAATTCTCTTTGGCCTTACAGGAACAGGCTACTTCGATATGGTTGCTTATCAGAAGTTCAACGACGGCGATATGACAGATTACATACCGACGGACGAAGAGCTTGAAAAGAGCTTTGCAACACTTCCCAAGGTAGAGGAAATCTAATTTAATCCGTAAATTCAGGACATGGGCTGTTGTACTATAGTGCTACAGTCCATGTTTTTATAAAGAAGACAAGCATGTTCTCTTTTTTTCCGGTATTAAGTTGAGCCCTTTTCAACTGAGCGTTGTTTGTAAAGCTATATTACAAAGGCTATGATTAGGCTACAAAGGAAATAACCGATCGGAAAACCCTTGAAAACTTAATTTTTGGAGGCTAATCATGAGTACAAATCTTGGAAAAAATATTAAGACTTTTCGTAAAAATAAAGGATTCACACAGGAAGAATTGGCAGGGCTTTTAAGCGTGACACCGCAGGCTGTCAGCAAGTGGGAGTCTGAATCCGGCTATCCTGATGTATCGATGATTATTCCACTGGCTAAGGTGCTTGGAGTAAGCACGGACGCGCTGCTTGGATATGACAATATATCTGAGATTGAAGAGCAGACAGCCAGGATACAGGAGGCAGTTGATGCCATGAAGGATGATGAGGACAGAGCCGGAAGTGCTCTTAAAATCTGTGAATACCTTTCAGCAGAGACAAATCTCAATCCCTCTAATTTTGAAATCATAAAGGATTTTGCGCAGGAAGCAGCGGGCCTAAGCATGTATGCGGATCCGGTTCTACATAATTACTATGAGGGGCAGGATGAGAGAATAGATAAAATCCTCAAAGACGCAATAAGGAAAGGTGCATATCTTATCAGCCATTGCGGAGACAAGATTCTGAAGGAAAAAACTCATTACGCACTTACCTGGATTTACATTCACACCAAAGATTTTGACAATGCGAGAGATCACTTAGGAGTGCTACCCAGTCTTAAATCCAGCAGAATAAAAGAGAAAATCGATATGGAACTGGCATTCTTTGAGGGCGGCTTTGAGAAAATGAAGGGTGTTATAGCGGTCAATGAGAAACTCCTGTTCAACGTCCTTAGCGGAATACTTTACACCATATCCCTTAACTATGGATGGTGGAGTGAAAAGGATGATGCTTTAAGAATCTGTAACTGGTGCGACGATGTTATTAAAGCCTACGGATTAAGAAAAGAAGCTGTTGATATGGGCGACTATCTCGCATTTAGAAGTGATGTCGCTTTTCATAAAATGGTTGCTTTTTACAAAGCCGGTGAGGGAGATAAGGCAGAGGAGGTATACGCCGCTTTATCAGAAGACATTA
>JAILPB010000118.1 GCA_024690485.1 Butyrivibrio sp.
AACATTCTTTCGCTAATATTCAATCTATAGATAGACTTGATATATGTTTTAACCTCGTCTTCATCAGATGTCTTAGCAAAAAGAACTGCATTGTGATTCTCCCAGTTTTCCTCATTGCCTGCCTTATTAAATGCATCCATGAGTTCCTTAGTACAAGATTCAGCATCACGATAGAGAGCCTTTACGCGAAGGATATAGTTACCTGCTGGGAGGTTAGCAATCTTCTGAGAGAATGTAAATGGATCCTTATCCCAAAGTTCTGCATTGTTACGTCCGTACTCATTCTGTGAAGCTTCAATTGACCAACCAGTCTTAACATCTGTCTTACCATCTGTTACAAGGCTACCATCACTATTCTTAGCAGTAATATCAAACTTAGGATTAACCATGATTGAAGAAATATCAACTGGCTTTTCTGCAGTTGCATTTTCACAACCAAGAGCCTTCATCTCGTTGAGCATGAATGGTGTTTTCAAAGCCTCTGCATAAGCATTAACGATTTCCGTAGTAGAGAGTCCCTTAGTAAGTTCATTCTGCTGCTCAGTTATAGTGCTCTTCAACTTAGCGTCTGAGTCGAGATATCCAGCACCCTCAATCTTAGAGTACATATCATTAAGATTCTTGTAAGCATTAGCAATAGCGTTGTACTCGTCAACCTTCTCGTATGTATCATCTACACTCTTACCAGCTACAGTATTGAAGTATTCGTATGCAGGATTAACCCAATCACCAAGAACTTCTGCAAGAGCAGTCTTAGCAGTATAGTTCTTCATCTTTGCAGCAACCTTTGCCTGATAGTCAGAGAACTGACCGAATATCTTGAAAGCAACTTCATAAGCAGAAGCGTCTGAGACAGGGTGCTGGACAGAATTGAGGAGATCATTCAAAATCTTCTTATCACCTTCGAAGTAGTCTTCGCTAATAAGTGCACGAAGCTCGTTTGTACGATTCATAGCAAGTTCCGGGAAGTTAGGAGCTGTACCATGGAACTTAAGACGGAAACCAGTAACAGTGTTAGCAATAGAACCACCACCACCAATGAGGAGTTTACCATCTTCTACGAGGAGAACAGATGTTTCCATGTCACCCCAAGACTGAGCACTTGAGCCCCACTCCCACCAGTAGTCGATACAGTTTGATGGATTAGAAGATACACGTACTTCCTGTGAGTTCTCTGCGAAACATCCGAGGAACTTATTCTCAAGAGAGTTGTAGTCTCCCATAGCATCCCAACCTCTTACGAGACAAGAAACAGAGTAGTAACCATTTGGAAGACCAACAAGCTGCTGCGCAACACCTTCGATACCAGGTCTGCCAGGATTCTTGAATGTGCTTGCCCAACCTGTAGAGAAACCAATAAGGCGACCATGATGGAAGAGTTCTGTACCACCGCACCATCCTTCCTGATGATCCTGATACTTAAACCACTGTCCCTTAATGCTTGTATCAATAGATACATCTACCTTAGAAGATATGTCAGTTCTACCACCCTTACGGTTGTTATATTTCTCAGGACCTTCCCAACCAGTCCATCCTTCAGCAGTAAGATGCCAGAAATCACCACCATTAGCACTATCGTCAACAGGAGTATATTCTGGATTAACGAACCAAGGATACTTGATAAGAGAAGTGAAGTCCTTAGGTGCGTTATCAATAGTCTCCTGAGAGTTAAGATAGTCAGCACGTGCAACAGAAAGTGCATTGACAATCTTTGTATAGTATTCAACAGGATCACCTATCTTTTCTGAGTCATCTTCTGCAGCAGCTGCCTTCTGAGCATCAACTATAGCTGTGAATTCATCCTTACCGATGAATGTAGTAGAAGCAATCATATCCTCACATGAACCGATGAGGTCAGCAAGCTGATTAACGATTTCCTGTGCACTCTTGTATTGATCAATAGCAGCAATAGCCTTTTCTTTAAGTTCAGCAAGCTCTTCAGCCTTGGTAGATATCTTAGCTTGAGTGTCAAGTTCGTCTGCATAATCAGACAACAGATTTGCAAGAGCTTCGAAACCAGCTTCCTCCAATTCTACGGCAAGAGTACTCATATCCTCGTAAACTACTGAAAACTCCTCGTTAGCAAGATCAAAGAGTCCCTGAGCTGTAACAGGTCCCTGATAAATAATCTTGATATTAGCAAAGTCTATAGCATCCTGTGGGATAGAACCTGTCTTAGCGAAACCAATCTTTACATAGGCATCCTCTGTAACTACGAAGTTCTTCTCGTTAAGATAATATCCCTGAGCGAAATACTTACCAAATCCTTCACAGCAACTTGGACACCAAGTTGAGATTTCAACGCCATCAACAGTATGCTTGTCCTCGTAGTCATTCATCCAGCTTCCATCAGAATCGAAGTGAATTCTCTCATGACAGTCAGACTGAGCAATAGACTTAAGAACAAGGTCATTGTAATAAGTTACTGTAGTCTGGTCATCAGCCATGATGTTAGCAAACATGTGACCATACTTGAACTTCTTACCATTCCACATGTTCTTGAAGTTATCAGCTGGAGTACCCTCACGATACAACGCATTAGCAGCTAATGTATAAGAACCAGCAGGAACCCTTACAATCTGGTAGAACTCAAAAGTCTTACCGAGATTATAGAATCCAAATACAGCAGGACGTTCACCTTCGCCAGGGAGGAACTCATTAGGAGCAGTTCCCTGCCAAACATTACCGATGGAATTAATTTCAAAACGTCCTGATTCTTCTTTACCCTTTTCACCTGAGAAATCATTGCCAAGTTCCTTAAGACCGAGGTCTTCAGCAACATTCTGGCCTTTTTCCCACTTACTTGGGTCTTGTGCATTCATAGCCATTGTAAAGGCCATGAGAGACATGAAAGTAAACAGTTTCTTCATGATTAAGAAAAGTGTTAGTTACATTAATAATAAGGTTGATTATATTTCTCTTTTTTTGTCACGATATTTTGATAAAGGGAAAAACAGATGTTACTCATTGTTGCATGATCATACATGTAATTCCCGTTTATTTGTTCGCAAAATTACGATATTAGACTTAAGAAAACTTTGTAATTTGTTACAATTACTATCGTTTTTGTAACACAGAGAGCATAAATGATACAAATGTAACAGTACACGAAACTATAAATACAAATTCCAAATGTGTAGTTTTGACACCTAAAAAGCATAATGGAGTAACATAGAAACAAAAAAATGATAAAAAAAAGAGAGAGACAGACCCTCTCACCCCCTCCCCTCTCTCCCTCTATGACGAGAGGGGTGACTAATGAAATAATTCTACACGATTAAAGTTGCCGCCAAGCGGCCAATTAGAAAAACAAAAAGGAGAGGCCCCTTCCTAACCCTTGCCCACCGTCGAACAGAACGCTGTTCTCCCCTCATTTCGGGACAGAGAGACATTTAGTCTCTCTTCTACGCCCTCATTCGCCCGTGGGGGAGGAACGCGATCCGAAGCAAAAACATGTTGGCACATTAGTGCAAAAAAAAAGCAACAATACTGGCCAAAGAACATTTCTTACTTACCAGTTGGAAATAAAACAAAAGAAAACCTTTATGATAAGTTTCTGTCATAAAGGCTTTCTTTTTGCTGGTACGATAACAGAACCATGTTTTTAAGCCACGAATTACACTAATTTTCACGAACTTTTCCAACAAGCCACGACCTTCTATATTTATTTCA
>JAILPB010000003.1 GCA_024690485.1 Butyrivibrio sp.
ATAAAGCATCTTTTTTCTGAGGATAAGGAAACTATCCTTAAACATATGGAGATTGCAAAAGACCCTGTAAAGGAGCTTTGCGAGCTGACCATTACTTTTATGGATAAATTCAGTGAAAAAAAGAGAGAGCGAGGCGTTATAGATTTCCACGATATGGAACACATGGCTCTTAATGCCCTTGTGACAGAAGACGGAGAGCCCACTACGGCGGCCATGTCCTACAGGGATTACTACAAGGAAGTCATGATAGATGAGTATCAGGACAGTAACAATGTTCAGGAGCTTCTTCTTAGTTCTGTTTCCGGCGAGAGTATAGGCAATTTCAACCGCTTCATGGTTGGCGATGTGAAGCAGAGTATCTATAAATTCAGACTTGCAAGACCTGAGATTTTTATGAAAAAAATGGCTGAATACTCCTGGGATGAGAAAGAACTTTCCAGAAAGATAGCCCTTCATAAGAACTTCAGAAGTAGGAGCGAAGTTCTCGATGGAGTTAACTATATTTTTGAGCAGATAATGGGCAGCGACCTTGGCGGAGTTTCCTACGATGAGGACGCATTCCTTCGAACTGGAGCAAGCTTCCCGGAGCCTGCTGCGGATAAAAATGCCTTTGCAACAGAGCTTCTCCTTGTGGATTCAAGCGGAGAAAAGACCAAGGGTGAGAGAGTCCTTGAAGCTCAGATGATCGCAGCCAGGATCCATGAGCTTAGAGAAAAGGGACGAGTTACTGATAATGAAAATGGCTTTAGGCCGGTAAAATACAGCGATATCGTAATCCTCCTAAGGGCTCAGAGCGGCTGGGACGTGGTATTTAAGAAGGAACTAGAGGACAGGGGAATCCCTGTTTATGTGGAATCAAGAACCGGATATTTCTCTGCCATAGAAGTTGTCACGGTTTTGAATCTCCTTAAGGTTTTGGACAATCCTCTCCAGGATATTCCGCTGGTTAGTGTCATGAAGTCTGAGATAGGTGGCTTTTCCAACGAAGAGCTTGCTCTTATCAAGGCTGCTGACAACAAAAGGGAGAAGTCCATTACAGATTCCGGAAGCTTTTATGAGATATTGGAGTTCTATGCGCAGTCCGAGGAGTCATTAGTTGAAAAGGTAAGAGATTTCCTTGATTTTATTGATGATCTAAGGGACAGAGCAGTTTATCTTCCTGTAAATGAGCTTATAAGCTATATTTTTGAAAAGACAGGATACCGGGAATATTGCGCAGCCCTCCCCGGAGGCGAGAAGAGAACAGCCAACCTGGACGTTCTTGTGGAAAAGGCCATTGACTACGAAAGAACCAGCTACAGGGGTGTTTTCCACTTTATAAGATATATTGAAGAGCTCCACAAGTTCGAAGTTGACTACGGTGAAGCCAATGTCCTTGATGAGAACGCAGACGTTGTGCGGATTATGAGTATCCATAAGAGTAAAGGTCTGGAGTTTCCTATAGTGTTCCTTGCGGGAATGTCCAAGGGATTTAACTTTAGGGATACTACTAACAATGTGTGCCTGGATATGGACATGGGAATCGGAACCATGGGAATAGACCTTGAGCACAGGATAAAGTACCGCACTCTCAGGAAGAGCGTCATGGAGGATTACATGAAAATGGATATCCTCGGGGAAGAAATGCGTATCCTGTATGTTGCCATGACGAGAGCTAAGGAAAAGCTCATAATGACCGGAGATGTGTCATATTCTCAGAGTGATAAGCTGACCGATTCGGACATTAGAAAGAAACTTATGGAGCTGTCTGTTCTTGGAAAAAGAGACGCCATAGATGGAATCCAGCCCTATCTTTTGCCCTATTACAAGAGGAGCGGCGCAAAGAGTTATCAGGACCTTGTGCTTATGGCACTTGCAAGGCATCCTGCCTTTAAGATGCTCTGGGATGATGCATTTGAAGGGACAGGCAAAGAGGATGATACATATAATGTCGATGGCATAGTTCCTTTTATATTAAAAATAGTAAGACGGGATCAGCTGACAGCTGCGGAGATAGAAAAGGAAGTATCACAGGAAGTTCGCCTGCAGAGACTGTCTGATGCTCCGGCAGAGGATGAGAAGGAGATAATCAGCTTTTTTGATGACAGATTTAAATCTGTTTATCCATACGAGAACTACGGCGGACTTTTTGTTAAAACCACAGTATCTGAGCTAAAAAAAGCCAGTATGGTAGACGCAGAAGAACCTGTGCACGACATTTTCCCGGAGGAGAAGTATGTACCTGCATTTATGGGGGATGAGCAGAAGCTTAGAGGCGCCGCAAGAGGTACTGTTTACCATAAGGTAATGGAACTCTTATATGAGAAGAGTGAGAAGTCTCTTGAAGATAAGGTGAAGGATATATCTTCGTGGATAAAGTCCCTTGAAACCGAGGGTAGAATCGAAAAAGGCGCACCCGGAAGTGTAAAAGCTTCTGATATTGCAGCGTTCTATGAGTCATCTTCGGGACAGCGCATGAAAAAGGCCTATGAAAATAATAGACTCTACAGAGAATCTCCCTTCATGATGGGAGTAGAGGCAACAAGACTTAATCCCGAACTTCCTGATGGAGAGCTTGTCCTTGTACAGGGTATTATCGACGTGTGGTTTGAGGAAGATGACGGCCTGGTACTTCTTGATTACAAGACAGACAGGGTAAGCAGCGGCGATGAACTATTATCCAAGTATAAAGTGCAGCTTGATTATTATCAGGAAGCCCTTGAAAAGATCACCGGGAAAAAGGTAAAGGAGAGAATTATCTATTCTTTCTGCCTTTCATCTGAGATCGCCCTTTAACATGTTAGCACTTTAAAGTCTTGCGCTTTTATAAAAAAAGCGGTTTAATAAGATATTATTGAAGAATAAAAAGAAGGGGCGCGGTAAGATTGTCGTATCTTGCCTGGACAAAAGGAACTATACTATGGAAAATCTAATCATCCCAAAGGGCTATGAATCAGCTCTTAACCTCCATGACACACAGGTTGGAATAAAGACCGTTAAGGACTTTTTTCAGAACACATTGTCTGAGAATCTCAATCTCCTTAGAGTAACGGCACCTTTATTTGTTGCACCGGAGTCAGGTCTTAATGATAATTTGAACGGAGTTGAGCGCCCTGTTGGATTCGATATCAAAAATGAGGACGAGCGCCAGGCAGAAATCGTACACTCTCTTGCAAAGTGGAAGAGATTTGCCCTTAAGAAGTACGGCTTTAAGATTGGTGAAGGCCTTTACACTGATATGAACGCTATCAGAAGAGACGAGATCCCGGATAATATCCACTCTGTCTTTGTAGACCAGTGGGACTGGGAGAAGGCTATTAACAAAGAGGACAGAAACATTGAGTTCCTGCAGGATACAGTTCGTACTATTTACAAGGTCCTCAGAAAAACTGAGAAGTACATGTCAATTCAGTATGATTATATTGAAGAGATTCTTCCTCACGATATTTTCTTCATAACATCTCAGGAGCTTGAGGATATGTATCCCGGCAAGACTCCCAAGGAGAGAGAGTATCTTATTACCAAGGAAAAGGGCGCTGTTTTCATCATGAAGATCGGTGACCTTCTTGCATCAGGTGAAAAGCATGATGGAAGAGCTCCGGACTATGATGACTGGGCTCTTAACGGAGATATCCTTGTTTATTATCCTGTTCTTGATATTGCCCTTGAGCTTTCTTCAATGGGTATCAGAGTTGACGAGGATTCCTTAAAGACTCAGCTTGAGAAGGCCGGCTGCACTGAGAGAGCAGAGCTTCCTTTCCAGAAGGCTATTCTTAACAAGGAGCTTCCTTACACAATCGGCGGTGGTATCGGACAGTCAAGACTTTGCCTGTTCTTCCTTAGAAAGGCTCACATAGGTGAGGTTCAGTGCTCACTTTGGCCTGAGGATGAAGCAGAGGAAGCAAAAAAGAACGGAATTCAGCTTCTGTAACAGCTTTATCTATTGACATAAGACAAAAAAAGTCATTTAATTAGTACGAAAATAATATAAAAAACATTTTGCTAGGGGAGCTATGCTGAGATGATACCTATGGTTTCGACCCTCATTACTTGATCCGGTTAATGCCGGCGGAAGGAAGCATTATTTCTGAAAAGAACTTTAGCCTCCCTATGCGATTTGTAAAGGGAGGTATTTTTATGTCAGTTTTTATGCAACAGGTTGATGGAACCTATCAGTTTACAACAGCAGGATATGGCCTTGTGGTGGCTCTTATGGTTGTAGCTCTCATTGTAGCCTGCTTCTTTACAGGCAAGGATTCAAAGGCTCATTTCTCAGTAAAACAGCTTGTATTTGCAGCTATGTGCGTTACTCTTGCTACAGTTACTTCAATGATCAAGCTCTTTGATCTTCCTATGGGCGGCTCTGTTACACTTTTTTCAATGTTCTTTATGACCTTTGTGGGTTACCTTTACGGACCAAGAGTCGGAATTACAGCTTCTGTAGCTTACGGCTTTTTACAGCTTGTGATCGATCCCTATGTAATAAGCATCCCGCAGCTTGTATGTGATTATCTTCTTGCATTTGGAGCACTTGGACTTTCAGGCTTCTTCTTCAGATCAAAGCACGGTATGGTTAAGGGCTATGTTGCAGGTATCCTCGGAAGATTATTCTTCTCTGTATTATCAGGAATGATATTCTTTGGCCAGTATGCTGCAGATTACGGAATGACACCTTTTACATATTCATTTGCCTATAATGCTCTTTACATCGGAGCTGAGGGTATAATCACAGCAATTCTTATAAGTGTTCCCGCAGTTCATAAAGCACTTAATAAAATTAAGTATATGGCTAACGAAACCGAGATTCGTGACAGTGTGTCATTGGTTTAATATAGTGGGATTAATCGCAATAACGATTAATTAAGTGATTATTTTCGTAATATTAATTTTTCCTTAAGAATATACTAAGAAAAACGCCATTTTCTTTTTCCAATCGTGAGATATAATGCTCTAATAGATAGGAGATAGAAACATGGTAGGAACAGTAAAGAAAATAAAACTCAGTCCTAATCAGGTAAAAGATTTCGTAAGCGCAGCTACTAAGTGTGATTTTGATGTAGATGTGGCAAACAACCGCTTTACAGTTGATGCAAAATCTATTCTTGGTGTTTTCGGGCTCGATTTTACCCGACCTCTTACTGTTAGCTTTTACGGATATAATAAGGATTTTGAGAGCTATCTTGACGAGCACGCAGTTGCTTGACAAAATACCACTAAAATGAAAAATTGAATTATTGAAATGAAGCTCCCCGTGATATTATAGATAATATATGTCACGGGGAGTTTTCATTTATAATGGCAAAGCTTATTAAGATTTCAGTCAGAAACCTGGTGGAGTTTCTGCTTAGATCAGGAAATATAGATAATAGAATTCATCACGCTCCGGATACCGCTATGCTCGAAGGTGGAAGAATCCACCGAATGATCCAAAAGAGCATGGGACCGGAGTATCAGGCGGAAGTCCCGCTTTCTTTTCGTATAGAGAAAGAAAAATATACTCTTGTAATAGATGGCCGTGCAGATGGAATCATGAAGAGAGAGGATGGCTCTACTCTGATTGATGAGATCAAGGGCACCTACAGGGATGTGGTTAAGCTTAAGGAGGCTGATGCGGTTCATTTGGCCCAGGCAAAGTGCTATGCGGCTATTTATACCATGGATAACAATCTTGATAAGGTAAGTGTCAGGATAACCTACTGTAACATAGAGACAGAGGAGCAGAGGCTTTTCGAGGATGATTATGCGGCAGATGAGATATTGGCCTGGTTCAATAACCTCCTTGATGCCTACGACAAATGGGCTGTTTATATGGCAGATTGGGATGATATCAGGTTATCCACAATCAAGAAGGTTCAGTTTCCCTATGAGTACAGGGAGGGACAAAAGGAGCTGGCTGCCGGCGTTTACAGAACAATCTATCATGGCAAAAAGCTGTTTCTTGAAGCACCCACAGGTACAGGTAAGACCCTTAGTACAGTATTTCCTGCAGTTAAGGCTATAGGAGAAAAGAAGGCTGAGAGGATATTTTATCTGACGGCGAAAACCATAACAAGGACTGTTGCAGAGGAATCCTTTGAGATACTAAGAAAAACTCAGGGGCTTAGGTTCAAGACGGTTACCCTAACTGCCAAGGAAAAAATCTGCATCATGGATAAATGCGATTGCAATCCTGCGGGCTGCACCTGTGCTGAGGGGCATCTTGACAGGATAAATGACTGCATCTACGAGTTTATTACCCATGAGGACAGCTTTGACAGGGAAAAGATACTTGAATATGCCCATAAGTACAACGTATGTCCCTTTGAGCTTTCTTTAGACATGAGTCTGTGGGCAGATGCTGTTATCTGCGATTATAACTATGTATTTGATCCCTTTGTGTTCCTTAAGCGCTTTTTCTCTGATGGAGTGAGGGGAGATAACATTTTCCTTATTGATGAGGCTCATAACCTGCTTGATAGAGGAAGGGATATGTACAGCGCAGAGCTCTATCTGGACGAGCTCTATCTTTTCAGAAAAACAATTGAAAAGAGCCATAAAAAGATAGCAAACCTTGTGGCATCCTGTGAGCAGGAAATGGAGGAGCTGAGTATGCTCGGAGAATGTCAGGTGGTCACAGATATTTCATCACTTATGAATAAGATTATGGTTCTTATCAAGGTTATATCCGGATGGCTTGAAGATCATGCTGAGGGAAAATACAGGGATGAGATTCTGGATTTCTACTTTTTGATATCTGGATTTGAAGCTATATATGAACTATATACCGATAAATATGTAATCTACACCGAGAATGATGAGGAAGATAGATTTAAAGTAAAAATCTTATGTGTTGATCCTTCTGAAAATCTGGCTAATTGTATGAGCAGGGCGAAATCCACAATACTTTTCTCTGCGACGCTTCTTCCAATACAGTACTACAAGAGACTTCTTGGAGGAGATGCTTCGGATTTTGAGGTTTATGCGCATTCTATTTTTGATGATAAAAAATGTGGACGACTCATTGCTTCCGACGTAAGCAGTAAGTATTCGAGAAGAGGCGAAAATGAATACCGTAAAATAGCCTCATATATAAATGATATCGTTACTTCCAAAAGCGGAAATTATCTCATATTCTTCCCGTCAAGAGTTTTTATGGACGATGTGGGAAAGATATTTGAGAAGGAATACTACGATGAGGATAACCAGGAGATCCTTGTGCAGCAGGAGATAATGACTGAGGAAGACAGGGAGGATTTCTTATCCAGATTTACACCGGGCAATGATATTGACCTCTCAAAAGTTATCCACATGGATATTGAGGTGGAAAAGTCTAAAAGTATTTTGGGATTTTGCGTAATGGGTGGTATTTTTAGTGAGGGAATTGACCTTAAATACGACAGTCTCATAGGTGTTATTATTGTTGGAACCGGCATCCCGCTTGTTTGCAATGAGAGAGAAATAATAAAAAGCTTTTTTGATGGTACAAATGATGACGGATTCGACTATGCCTACAGATATCCCGGCATGAATAAGGTGCTTCAGGCTGCGGGAAGAGTAATAAGAAGCGAGAATGACAGAGGAATAGTGGCTCTTTTAGACGAAAGATTCTTGCAAAGATCATATACGGAACTTTTCCCCAGAGAGTGGAAAGATATTAAGGTTGTTTCGACCGGTTCGGTCAAAATGGCGGTAAACGCTCTGTGGAAGCAGATTTCACCAGATTGACGAGATGAAATAATCATATTTTTGAGGTATCAATTCATAATAATTGCCGTTCGGTTAACATAATAATTATGGATAAAAATATTATGTAAACCATAAATCTCCTTGAATTGTGTGAATTGTTCGAAAAATTATACGGTATTACACACAAGAACACGAGATATGGTTGAAAAATGACAAAAATGTCATTGTGGATAACTCTGTGGAAATTGGGGATTATCGAGGAAACGATTATTCACAAAGCCCATAAAATGGCATAGTACAATAACTATTGATATTGTGTATTTAGAATACGAAAATCAGATAACAATACTTATTCGGTCAATAAAAATATGTAAACCTAATATGTGCTATGACACGCGTGTCACCCACAATATAATGTCATTAATTAAGAAGTGGTTACATTGACAAAGAAAGGGTATTTGAATAATATTATTTAACGGTATTTATTCAATATTGTAAAAAATTCCACATTGAAAAAGAGGATTTATAAATGAAGAAAGAATTGGCAAAGACTTATGATCCGCAGGGAATCGAGGATCGACTTTACAAGAAGTGGGAGGACAATAAGTACTTTCACGCTGAGGTGGATGAAACTAAGAAACCTTTCACTATAGTTATTCCTCCGCCGAACATCACCGGTAAGCTTCATATGGGACATGCTTTTGACCAGACATTGCAGGATATCCTTATCAGATGGAAGCGTATGCAGGGATATAATGCCCTTTGGCAGCCCGGTACAGATCATGCAAGCATTGCCACTGAGGTCCGTATTACCGACGAGCTAAAGAAGCAGGGAATTGATAAGCATGATCTTGGTCGTGAGAAATTCCTTGAGAAGGCTTGGGAGTGGAAAAAAGAATATGGTGGAACAATCGTTTCACAGCTTAAGAAGCTTGGTTCATCCTGTGACTGGGATCGTGAGAGATTCACAATGGATGAGGGCTGCAACAAGGCAGTAACTGAAGTTTTCGTTAAGATGCATGAAAAAGGTTATATATATAAGGGAAACAGAATTGTAAACTGGTGCCCTGTATGTAATACCTCTATTTCTGATGCAGAAGTTGAGTACGAAGAGCAGGCAGGACATCTTTGGCATATCAAGTATCCTGTTATCGATGAGGATGGAACTGTAAGTAAGACTGAATTTATCGAGTTTGCAACCACACGTCCCGAGACAATGCTTGGTGATACTGCTGTAGCAGTTAACCCTGATGATGACAGATACAAGAGCTTCAAGGGTAAGAAGGTTCTTCTTCCTATAGTTAACAGAGAGCTTCCTATTGTTGAGGATAGCTATGTAGATATGGAGTTTGGTACAGGTGTTGTTAAGATTACTCCTGCACACGACCCTAACGACTTTGAAGTTGGAAAACGTCATAATCTCGAGGAGATCAATATCCTCAATGACGATGCTACTATAAATAAGAATGGTGGCAAGTTCGAGGGTATGGACAGATACGAGTGTCGTGATGCCATCGTTAAGGAACTTGAGGAACTTGGTCTTCTTGTTAAGATCGAGGACTACACACATAATGTAGGAACACATGACAGATGTGGTACTACTGTAGAGCCTATGATAAAGAAGCAGTGGTTCGTTAAGATGGATGAGCTTATTAAGCCCGCTGTCAAGGCAGTTAAGGAAGGCGAGATCAAGCTTATTCCTCAGCGTATGGAGAAGACATACTTTAACTGGACAGATAACATCAGAGACTGGTGTATTTCAAGACAGCTCTGGTGGGGACACAGAATACCTGCATACTATTGTGAGGATTGTGGTGAGACAGTTGTATCAGCTGAGGCACCTACAGTATGTCCTAAGTGCGGATGCACACACTTTAAGCAGGAGTCTGATACCCTTGATACATGGTTTTCATCAGCTCTTTGGCCTTTCGAGACCCTTGGATGGCCTGAGCAGACACCTGACCTTAAGTACTTCTTCCCTACAGACGTACTTGTAACAGGATATGACATCATCTTCTTCTGGGTAATCAGAATGATCTTCTCAAGCTATGAGCAGATGGGTACATATCCCTTCAAGACAGTTCTTTTCCATGGACTTATCAGAGATTCTCAGGGTAGAAAGATGAGTAAATCTCTTGGTAACGGTATTGATCCTCTTGAAGTAATTGAGAAATACGGTGCTGATGCACTTCGTCTTACTATCGTTACCGGCAATGCTCCCGGAAATGATATGAGATTCTATTATGAGCGTGTTGAGAATAGCCGTAACTTTGCTAACAAGGTATGGAATGCATCAAGATTCATTATGATGAACATGCCTGAGGATGCTGAGAGTGCTATCCACCAGAGCGCACCTGCAGGACTTGAGCCTGTGGATAAGTGGATTCTTTCAAGACTTAACAACACTATCCGTGAAGTTACTGACAACATGGATAAGTTTGAGCTTGGAATCGCAGTCCAGAAGGTTTATGACTTTATCTGGGAAGAGTTCTGTGACTGGTACATCGAGATGGTTAAGCCTCGTCTCTACAATTCAGATGACAAGGCATCTCACGAGGCAGCACTTTGGACACTCCAGACAGTCCTTATTAATGGACTTAAACTTCTTCATCCTTACATGCCATATGTAACAGAGGAGATCTTCTGCACAATTCAGTCTGAGGAAGAGTCAATCATGATCTCTTCATGGCCTGAGTATAAGGAAGAGTGGAACTTCTCTGAGGATGAGAAGTCTATCGAGACAATTAAAGAAGCTGTAAGAGGCATCAGAAACGTTCGTACACAGATGAATGTTGCTCCTTCACGTAAGGCTAAGGTATTCGTTGTATCTGACAAGGATGAGGTTCTTGATATCTTCGAGACAGGTAAGCTTTTCTTCGAGACACTCGCAAGTGCTTCAGAGAGCGTATGCCAGAAGGACAAGAGCGGAATAGCAGAGGATGCTGTTTCAGTTGTACTTGCCGACCTTACAATTTACATTCCTTTCTCAGATCTTGTTGATATCTCAGCTGAGATCGAGAGACTTGAAAAAGAAAAGAAGAAGCTTGAAGGTGAGCTTAAGAGATCTAAGAGCATGCTTGAAAACGAGAAATTCCTTTCAAAGGCTCCTGCTGAAAAGATCGAAGAAGAGAAAGAAAAGCAGAGAAAGTATGAGCAGACCTACGCACAGGTTGAGGAGAGACTTGCTCAGCTTAAGGACTAATTTGGGAGTAATATGAGCGAAGAGTTATCCAAAAGCTTAGAGGATATGCTTGCCAGGATAGACAATGGGGAAAGACTTGCATTCTATGAATGCGAGAGGTTTATCGAGAGCATACCGTTATTTACGGAAAAGCATTCTGTAGAGCAGACAAGGGACTTCCTGGAATATCTGGGAAGTCCTGATAAAAAAATGAAGATAATACACGTTGCGGGGACAAACGGTAAAGGTTCTGTCTGCAATTATCTCTCTGAGATATTAAGACAGGCCGGATTCTCAGTGGGGATGTTTACATCTCCGCATCTTATCAGAATCAATGAGAGATTTGCATTAAACGGCAAGTCCATTGAGGATAATATATTCTGTGAGATTTTCGGTGATCTTCTTGTAAAGGTAAGGGATTATCATCCGGACAGATATGTGCCCACATATTTTGAGTTTTTATTCTTCATGGCTATGCTTTTATATGAAAAGTATCCTGTAGATTATGTTGTGCTTGAGACAGGTCTTGGCGGAAGACTTGACGCTACAAACAGTATCCATGAACCGATTCTTAGTGTTATTACTGAGATCGGGTTGGATCATATGCAATATCTTGGAAATACCATTTCAGAGATTGCGGCTGAAAAGGCCGGAATCATCAAGGAAAATGTTCCTGTTGTATTCATTAACAAGAGACAGCAGAGTACAGAAGTAATAGAAAAAAGAGCTGAGCAGCTTGGAACTAAGATTTATGCCGTAGAACCTGGGTTTGTCAGGGATGTAAAGATTGCCCCTGATGATGCAGGCAATATTTGCATTGATTTTTCTTATGAATCTAAGTATGATAAATATTGCGGTCTACGTGTTCAAACAGTTGCGAAATTTCAATTAGAAAATGCCGCTATTGCGATAATGTGCGCAAGAGCTTTAAATGATATGGGCATAAACATAGCTGATGAAGATATCAGCTTTGGACTTAAGAAAGCCAAATGGGGCGGAAGAATGGAACTTATTCTTCCCGGTATTTACGTAGATGGTGCCCATAACGTAGATGGTATGGAGGCTTTTCTGGAGAGCGTATGCAATGTTCCCTGTAATGGGAAGAGACATTTGCTTTTCGGGGCTGTGGCAGATAAGCAGTATCATTTAATGATCAGACAGATACTTAAGAGCGGTCTTTTTGATCATGTCAGTGTATCTGTGCTTGATACAGGTAGATCTGTATCGGAATCACAGCTTAAGTCAGCAATACAGTCAGAGACAGAAAATTTAGAAGAAGAGACCAATATTAGATTCTCTTTCTATACAAGCGTAAGAGATGCCCTTATGGACATCATTACCGACAGGAAGTCTGAGGATGTGGTCTTCGTTGCCGGATCTTTGTATCTGGTTGGGCAGGTTAGAGAATCACTTGGCATTATGTCGTGATTACATATGAGGGAGTTTTGAAAAATGATCAATTTTGAGAATGAACTTAAAAAGTTCAGACCCAGCCTTGAAATTGAGGATGCTGAGGAGATTATCTACAATCAGGATCTCGATGATATGGCTGATGTCCTTGTAAGCTTGATCAAGGACGCCAAGGCAGAGGAAGCGAGCAGACATACTCGTATCCGTTCTTGACTACTAATTCAGAGGGGATGAACTTTATATTATGAAATGCTATCAATGTGGAGCAGAGCTCACGGAGCGCGATTATTGTCCTAATTGCGGCACCGGAGTTAAGGTATATAAGCGCATCATAGCATTGTCCAATCGCTATTATAACGAGGGTTTGGAAAGAGCAGGGGTGCGTAATCTCTCAGGGGCTGTTGAGTCACTGCATCAGAGTTTAAAACTAAATAAGAGTAATATTCAGGCCAGAAACCTTTTAGGACTGGTCTATTATGAGTGTGGAGAAGTCGTAGCAGCACTTAGTGAATGGGTTATAAGTAAGAACTTAAAGCCCGATGACAATGTTGCTGACGAATATATGGATATCGTTAGAAACGATCCTTCCAGACTTGAGATGTTCAATCAGACAATCAAGAAATATAACATCGCACTCAATCACTGCCATCAGGATAGGCTTGATATGGCTATTATCCAGCTTAAAAAAGTGCTTTCAATGAATCCCGGATTCATAAGAGCACATCTACTTTTAGCGCTTCTTTATCTAAACGATGGCAATTATGCAAAAGCAAAGACAGAGGCTCAAAAGAGCCTAAAACTTGATTCAGGCAACGTAATGGCTGCCAGATATCTCAAGGAAGCAGAAGCTATGATGCTGCCTCAGGATATCAAGAATCATGAAGATACTACTAAAAAACAGGTAACAAAGGACGTAGTACGTTATCAAAGCGGAAATGAGACAATTATCCAGCCTGTAAGAACCAATGTATTTACCAGAAGCGGTTCTATCTGGGGAATTGTTTTGGGAATAGTCCTTGGAATCGCAGCGGCATGCTATCTTATCTTGCCTGCCCGTATCCAGGAAGTAAATTCAACATACAAAAAGCAGATTTCAACCATAAGTGAGGAATCTGATGCTAAGTCAGCTCAGGTTGGCGAATATGAGCAGCAGATCTCATCTTTGAATGCTGATATAGAGAACCTCAAGGAGGAGCTTGCGGCTTATGAATCTGTAGATACAACAGGATCAGCTACTGTGAACCTCATGAAGGCTGTATCTTTGTATCTTAATGAGCCTGACAACATGGACGCTATTGAGGCTCAGATGGATAGTGTTAATCTCGATAACCTTGAGGAGACCGGAGCAGCCGGCTTCAAGGATTTATATGACAGCTTTATGGTCCTTGTTGGAGCAGAGCTCTCTAAGAGAAGCTATGCTAAGGGTTACGAAGCATACAGAAGCGAGAATTTTGAAGAAGCTATTCCTGCATTAACCAAGGCATTTCAGTATGATAATACCAATGTGGATGCACTTTATAATCTTGGTAATGCATATTATGAAAGTGGTGACACTGATAATGCCAAGGTAACCTATGACAAGGTTATTACCGATTTCGCAGATACATCCAGTGCATCCTCTGCTGAAACAAAATTGGCTGAGATAAACAATGCTACGAATTAAATGGAAATATGATTAATTTTTCGGATTTATCTTTTATATTTAGATTTCTACCGGCATTTCTGTTGGCTTACTATATTGTGCCAATCGGAATGCGGGCGTATATCACTGTAATCGGAAGTCTGATTTTCTATGCCGTAGGCGACATTAAGAGCCTGTGGGTATTTCTTGCTTCGATTGTAGTGAACTATTTGTTTTCTTTAAAATGTCAGGAACGCAAAAAAGCGTTCCTATTTGTGATAGTTCTGTTTGATACCGGATTACTTGTATTTTATAAGCTTATAGCACAGAGAATAGGCTTACTTTTGCCTGTTCCTCTTGGCATAAGCTTTTTTACGTTCAAGATGATCTCTTTCCAGGCGGATCTATATACCGGCAAGATCAAGAAGAGACCCAGATTTATGGAAACTCTTCTCTATTTCTCACTGTTCCCGCAGGTTATTTCAGGACCCATTATGAGATTTGAAGACACTGAGAAAAACAGGATCATTACAGGAGTTGAGGACAGATTCCTGCTTTTTAGGGATCGCTTCTCCAAGAATTTTGATAAGGTGGAAGAGGGACTTTCAATATTCGTAATGGGATTCGCTATGAAGGTTATCCTTGCGGACTATCTTGCAATGATGTGGAATGAGATCGGAACCATAGGCTACGAGAGCATTTCTACGCCCCTTGCCTGGGCAGGCGTTGTTTGCTACTCACTTGAGCTTTACTTCGATTTCTGGGGATATTCCCTTATGGCTTCGGGAATTGCTGTAGCCATGGGCTATCCTTTTATCATTAACTTTAACCACCCCTATTCAGCTAAGGGCGTGGGTGATTTCTACAGAAGATGGCATGTAACTCTCGGAACCTGGTTTAGGGATTACATTTATATTCCTATGGGCGGAAGTAAGAAGGGAAGCCTTAGGACTATCTTTAACCTCTGCGTTGTATGGTTCCTTACCGGATTATGGCACGGAGTTACTTTGAATTTCCTTCTTTGGAGCGGATGCCTTCTGGTACTTATTGTTCTTGAAAAGTATCTGTGGGTTCACATTCCGAAGGTCAGGGACTTTGTTGGAAAAGTCCATGTACTTTTCTTTATTCCTATCACATGGGTTATTTTCGCAATACCAAATTATAATGACCTGTTAAATTATCTGGGGAGACTTTTCCCTTTTGCAGGTGGCGGAAATTATATCAACCCCTTTGACTTTGATAAAATCGTGGGAAACTATGTATTTTTCCTGCTTACAGGCATGATGCTTCTTTGGCCTAAAATATTTGATTATATATTTAAAAACAGACGTAATTGGTTTGTAAGACTTTTCCTTCTGATACTGTTCTGGATATGCGCGGTATTTGTTTCGGGAAAGGCCGGAAATCCGTTCCTGTATTTTAGTTTTTGAGGATTGTTTTAATGAAAATTTGGTTTAAGCACATTCTCACCACCGGAATGATACTTGCAGGCATAGCCTTAAGTGTAGATTCCTACTTTGGTATGAATAGTGCGTATGAAAATTATGAATATGACATGATGACATCACCTATCATCTCGCTTTCTCTAAGGAACCTTGCAGACGGCAAGATTCCATACCTTGTAAGCGCAGCTATGGGGAAAAATGTAAGTGATGACAGCGAGCTTGCAATGGCAGAGGAAGAAACCGGAACTGCACAAGACACCCAGGAAGCCACAGAAACTACGCAGACCGGCGAAAATAGAGATGTTCAAGATACAGAAGCTGTGCAGAATCCTGAGGATTCTCAGAATGAAGCAGGCCTAACAGAAGAAATAGCAAATCCCGAGGGAGAAAACCAGGCAGATCCTGCAGCGAATGGCGAAGCAGGAGAAAATGCTGAAAATCCAGCTGCTGAAAACCCTTCAGAAAATCCGGAGCAGACTGAAAACTCTGAGACTACCCCACAGGAAGCAGTAGCTGCTGAGGAATCCCAGGAAATTAAATATGTATATACTATGACATCTGTAGAAGATGATTATTTTGATGACGCTTTATTTATCGGTGATTCCAGAACCGTGGGACTTTCAGAGTATTGCCCGGAGCTTATGGAGAGGTCGGAATTTTATGCTAAGGTATCAATGACTATCTATGGAACTGATGACATTAAATTTGTTGAGGTTCCTGTTATTCCTGAAGGGTTTGAGCCGGAGGTGGCAGAGTCCGCCAAGGAGCAGGCATCCGAAGAAAGCCCCGAGGCCTCAGATACCGGAGAAAACACTCAGGAAACAGCTACTGAAGAGAATGCTCAGGCTGAACCCACTCCGACTCCGGATCCTTATGCAGACCTTCCAAAGGAGAAGGTAACCATAGAAGAAGCTCTCACCAGAAAGCAGTTTGGCAAGATCTACATGATGCTTGGAATAAACGAGCTTGGAAGCGGAACTCCAGAGACCTTTAGGGATAAGTACGGAGAAGTAATCGGCAGAATAAGAGAGCTTCAGCCGGATGCAATTATCTATATTCAGGGAATAATGCATGTTACTTCCAAGAAGAGCAATAGCGACAAAGTCTTTAAAAATGAGACCATAAATCAGAGAAATGATGCTTTAAGAGAGCTTGCTGACTGGGAACATATTTTTTACATCGACATGAATGAAGCAACCGACGATGAAAATGGTGCTTTATCGCAAGATTTGTCATTTGATGATGTACATTTGAAAGCAAAATCTTATTCATTGTGGTATGATTATTTGAAAAACCATGCTTTTATAAAGGTACCCAAAGATGAAGTGGATACAGGTATAAAAGCTGAGTCATAAAGTGGGCAGTTGGAGGCAAAAATGGCCAGACAAATGGTATTTAAAATGGAAAGACCGGGGCTTTTAAAGGAAGGCGATGAGGTCACTGTCACTGAGGGAGAACTTCCCAGTAACGTGTATTACACGATAGACCCGTCACTTGCCATGTCAGCCAATTTTCCATTCAGGGAGAGGATGTCTCAGAGGAAAGGCATCGTACTTAAAGTCGAGGAAAACGACAGGGGTTATTACGTCACAGCAGAATTTGCGGACGAATAAATAAATGTGGAGGATGAGAACATGAAAAAAGTATCAACAGACAAGGCACCGGCAGCAATCGGACCTTATTCACAGGCGATAAAGGCAGGGGATTTCCTTTACGCATCAGGACAGATCCCAATCAATCCTGCAACAGGAAATATTGAAGGCGCAGACATCACAGCTCAGACAGAGCTCGTTTGCAAAAATATCGGAGAGATTCTCAAGGCAGCAGATGCAAGCTATGAGCAGGTTGTAAAGACAAGTTGCTTCCTTTCAGAGATGTCTGATTTTGCTGCATTTAACGCAGTTTATGAGAAGTATTTTACAGGAAAGCCTGCAAGAAGCTGTGTTGCAGTTAAGCAGCTCCCTAAGGACGTGCTTTGTGAGGTAGAAGTTATAGCTTATCTTGGGAAGGACTGATAATGAGACCTGATGAGAAAAGGTTTGGGGCTGTATTATTGCTTACCGGTGCTTTGCTGCTTTCAGGCTGCGGCACCATGGTAAGGCATAATAATGTGGATTCTGCCCTTACTCATATTGAAAACTTTGAATACGATGAAGCTATGGAAAGCCTTGATCAGGCTGAAAAGGCAGGAGAGGACAGTCGCCTCTTGCACAGAGCAAGGGGGATTCTGCATAGAAGCCTTGGAGAATATCAGGAAGCCACAGGGGAGTTTTTAAAATCCCTTGCCTCAACCAACGGTATTCCCGGGGATATGGACTATGACACAAATTTTTATCTGGCTGACTGCTATATCAAGCTTGGTGATTACGAGTCTGCCATTCAGGTGTATGATGCAATTCTTGCCCTTAGGAAAAAGGACAAGGATGCCTATTACATGCGAGGTGTTGCAAGGCTTGGAAGTGAGGATCACGACGGGGCATCTGCTGATTTCAACAGAGCCATGAGTCTTTCACCCAAGGATTATGACCTTCGGATAATGATCTACAAGGCTTTATCAGCAGGCGGTTTTGAGGATGAAGGTAGATCAATTCTTGAATCCTGTTTAAATGATGGGAGTCCCAATATGACCAATTACGAAAAGGGACAGATATCGTATTACTTAGGGAATAATGCGGATGCCCAAAGTTTTTTGGAACTTGCAAGGAATGAGAGAGACACTCAGAAGGCGCCGGTTGTGCTTTTACTGGGTCAGACCGGTGAAAAGCAAGGGGATTACAACTACGCTGTGAGTGTTTACAAGACTTTTCTGTCAGAGGATCCGGGTCACGCTGATATCTATAATCAGATGGGGCTTTGTCAGATAAGCATGGGAGATTACGAGGGTGCGGTAAACTCCTTTGAGGCGGGACTTGCACTAAATGATAACGCATATCATCAGTCTCTGCTTCTAAACGAAATCGTAGCCTACGAGTACGCGGGTAATTTTACTCAGGCTAAAGCACTTATGGAAAAATACAGGAAGGCGTATCCTGACGACAAGGATGCGGAGAGAGAGGAGATATTCCTTTCAACAAGGTAAGGTAAATTGGGAAAAAAGCATTACAGAAATTTTGATGGTTATTATGTAGGAAGAAAACCTGTCAGAAGAAAGAAGAAAAAACCTGTAATACTTCTGTTTTTGGCAGCAGTTCTCATATTAGGGTTACTGGGAACCGGCATATTTGCCATTGTTAAGAGTGGGGGTAAAAAAGACGGTACTCAGGATAAAGCTGATAATCCGGAAACTGTTCTTGCTGAAGAGGATTCTGAAGAGGCTGAAACTTTGGAGGAACCGGAGCAGGAAGAGACAGAGGAACCAGAAGAAGAGATACCTGAAAAAGAATTATCTCCTGAGGTGGCAAGTTTTGCTGTAGGATATGAGGTAAATTCAACTGCCGGAACCTCTGAGATTGTCAGTGAAGATGTCATAAGTGAGAATGCTGTTCTTATTGATGTGGATAAGGGCGAAATAATCGCTAAAAAGTCAGCAGATACCAGAATATGTCCTGCTTCCATGACCAAGATATTAACGCTTCTTGTTGCAGCGGAGCATGTGGAAAACCTAGATGACACATTCACAATCACAAGAGATATTACTGACTACTCTTTCTCAAACGGCTGCAGCATAGTTGGTTTTGATGTGGATGAAGTGGTGACCGTAAGGGATCTTATGTACGGAACAATCCTTCCTTCAGGTGCCGATGCGGGAATAGCCCTTGCTACATATGTGGCAGGCTCCCATGAGGCTTTTGTGGATATGATGAATGACAAGCTTGAAGAGCTTGGACTTTCTGATACAGCGCATTTTACTAACTGCGTCGGAATCTATGACGAGGATCACTACTGCACACTTACGGATATGGCTATGATACTTAAGGCTGCAGTAGAGAATGATCTGGCAAGAGAGATTCTGTCAGCTCATACCTATACAACTAGTCAGACTGAGCAACATCCGGAGGGAATAACAATTTCCAACTGGTTCCTCAGAAGAATTGAGGATAAAGAGACAAACAGCACAGTAATGTGCGCAAAGACAGGCTTTGTAAATCAGTCCGGATGCTGCGCAGCAAGCTATGCAGTAACTAACAACGGAGGTCATTACATCTGCGTATCTGCAAATGCATGGAGTTCCTGGAGATGCATATACGATCAGGTGGATATCTACTCTACATATCTTACATAAATAAGCAAAATAAATCCGTGTAGCTTATGGTTAAACTCCAAAGTTACACGGATTTTTTTCGTAATATGACTATAAAAAGATCATGATTCCAGATCATCAACAGGAGTAATTTCATCAGCCATATAGCCGATATCCTGCATGTTTACAGTGCGTCTCTTAAGACGAGCTCTCTCTGACTGCTGGTTAATGAAATCTTTTATCTCGTGACCGTGCTTTATGTTTTTCATGACGATAGTTTTGTCGGTAACATCTGATGTAAAGCAGGTTATTGTGGATAACCCAAACATTCTCTGGAATAAAGTCCTTGAAAGTTCAACGTCGCTTATTCTGTACATGAAGCAGTCATTTTCGTGGATATTTAAAAATCCTGAAATGATTATCAGCTCATTTTCATATAATTCATAACGCTTAAAGGGCCACGGAATACCGAAGAATGCAAGTCTGCTGCACTCCTTGTACTGAAGTGAGCCTTTACCAAGCTGTGATACTTCGTTCTGAGAAGGATTAGATACTTTTGACATACTTTTACCTCACAATAGTAGTATTTGAGTTTTTAACTCAAGAATGTATAATTTAATTAATCGTAGATGAGGGAAACTATCTACCTACTAGAGTATAGCACATTATACGGTTTTGTTGGAAAAAAGGGGAAAAATCATGGCAGAAAGTCCGGGAACCTATGATACTATAGGAAAAATTTTTGATACTTTCGCGGTTACCTCCAAGAGCCGCTATGTATATGTTTATGATATTGAGAAAAATCTTGCCAAGTGGTCTGAGAATGCGGTGAGTTACTTTGGCTTGCCCGGGGAATTTGTGTACAAGGCTGATCAGGTTTGGGAAGCCCATGTTCATCCTGAGGACAGAGCAACTTACAGGGAGCACTTAGAGACTGCTTTTTCCGGCAACAGAGTTAATCCCAGTTTTGAATATCGCGCAAGAAATAAGAGTGGTGAGTACGTGGCTTGCTCCTGCAGGGGAGTTGTTATTAAGGATTACTCCGGAAAAGCCGCTTTTTATGCATGCTCTCTTATAAACAAGGGTATTGTGGATAACACTGACCCTATCACAGGTTTACCCAATCATTATGAAATGTATAACTACATGCACAGACTGGAGTTCCTTGGAATAAGGTACATCCTCCTTCTTGTGAATGTTATCGACTTTGGTGATATAAACAGGCTTTATGGATACATGTTCGGAAACCGCATGCTTAAGCAGATGGCGGAATGGCTTGTGCAGGAGGTTGGACCTCAGGGACATGTGTACAGAGGCGACGGAACAATTCTTGGCGTCTGCACCAATAATATGTCCATAGATGATATTAAAAATCTCTACCAGCGCATGAGAACCCATGTTAAAAATGGCCTGAGTGTAGGAAACAACAGAGTTTCTGCGGAGCTTGGCGGTGGAGTTATCGAGCTTGATGATACAAGCGTGGACGTTCATGCGGTCTACACAAGTGCAAAGTATGCCCTGGATCACTCTAAGACCAAAAAGCATGGAAACCTGATCATTTTCCACAACAACGAGCTTGAGCACAACACCAGCACTATAGAACTGGTAAATGCAGTAAGAGAGAGCGTTCTTGACCACTGCAAGGGCTTTTATCTAAACTATCAGCCAATTATAAATAAAAAAACAGGAAAGCTTACCGCAGCTGAGGTTCTTCTTAGATGGAACAGAGAGCCATACGGAGATGTGGCGCCAAGCGAATTTGTGCCCTGGCTTGAGCAGGACAGAGCCTTCTATACCCTTGGAACCTGGATCCTTGATAAGGCAATGAAGGACGGACTTGAAATATTGAAGGATCATCCTGATTTTTATATAAGCCTTAACCTTGCATATATGCAGCTTGAAAAAAGTGAGTTCAGAACAACTATAGTTGAGCTTTTAAGAGGCAATCGTTATCCCGGAACAGCTATGTGTATTGAACTTTCCAATGTGACAAGGGAGATAAATTTTGATTATCTAAAGAGTCAGGTAATATTCCTTAAATCCTGTGGCATAAGAATTGCACTTGACGTAAGTGACTTTTCCACATTGGATCTGGCTACGAGCCTACCTCTTAATTATATAAAACTTGGACCTGAGATAACCGAAAACCTGTCAAAGAGCCCGCTTTCCAGACACATGGCATCTGCAATCACAGGATTTGCCGAGGATATGAGCATAGGCGTGTGCGCAACAGGCGTAGCAGACAGGGAGACTGAGGATGCCTTGGGTAAGTATCCTGTCGATACATGTCAGGGATATTATTATTCTCACCCAGTTAGTTTAGAAGATTTTAAGAAGCTGGAAGTGTACAATCGGAAATAAAATGATGGTATAATCATATCGATGGTGCACGAAAGGCGGTTGATAACGGGATGATGTTTACCTATATAAAACCGGAATTTATGGTACAGGCTTTTCTTCAGCAGAGAGACACTGTTTTGAAGGAACGCAGTATTTGTGTTGCCCGTTTGGGAGACATGGCCGTAAATATGTCTATGGTTGATGAGGAGACATTTACCCTTAGTCTTGAGGACGTTACAAACGGCACACAGTTCTCCGGCCGAGTTTTTAATATCGATGCATCAACTGAGGAAGAAGCTGCGGAGATGGTTAACGGAATGTTCCATCGCATGCAGATGATTAACGACCAGGAAGTATTCGAGAAAAGAGAGCGCATCTGGAAATGGTATGCCATGCAGTGGCTGGATGATGAAGGAATCTCTCTTGATGAATATATCGACAGCTGGATGGGTAACGAAGCTCTTAAGGAGAAGGTTCACTGGAAGAACTTTGAAGACTATATTTCCAGCGATTATCTAAGTGTCATGGACACCATGAAGCTCATTGAGAAATATGCTCTCACCGAAGAAGATAAGATAAATTTCCAGAGGTTTGTGGCAAAAGATATAGTTGAGCTTAGGCAGCACCACTCCTTTGAGAATGTTCAGGAGTCCTTTGAACACGAAACTAATGCATTTAAAAACAGAAAATCATTTACTTTCGGTATAGAAGTTGTTGCTGACAGCAGGGAGGAAGCAAGGAAAAAGCTAAAGGAGATCATAGACGAATCCGAAGATGGCGGATTCTATATAATTGGATAAATTACTGGATGTTTATATGGATGAAATTTCAGAAATCCTCATTTACTGAGGATTTCGTGATAGCGTGAATCAATAGACAAACAAGCCTTCGACGAAGTCGACTTAAAATGGCTTGTTTGTTACATTCTTGGATCTTTGATTCAAGAATGTAAGGACTTTATCCGATATAGTTCATATAGTGAAAGTTTGTCATAGACAGGAGATGAATCTATGAGAAATAAAGTCTTTGGTTTTATAGCTGTAATATTCCTCTTTTTATGTTTGGCGTTTACTCTTCCCGGAGTTAAAGCGGGGGCTACAACTCTTGAACCTGCTACAGAAGAGGATAACTCTGAAATAGTAGTTGGACAGGATGAGAACGGCAATACTACCGTTACATATTATAAGTATACGTTTATCAGGAAGTACAATGGCTGGTATGTGCCGGCGGCTTACATCTATAACGGAAGTGACCTTGATATATTCCTTGATTCTGTAATAGAAGGAACAGCAAGAACCAGTGTCAGATGCGACGGATTTTTGTTTATCAAGATGTCCGGTGGCTGGTACAGGCACGAGCTTCACGTGAACGATGGTCGTATACTAGCTGCAAAGTTTAATGAGGCAGCAGGAATAACGAGTACATATAATCCAAATCTTAATCTAAAGACGCCGGATGATGTAGATGTTCAAAACTAAAAAAATAGACACTTGGAACCGGTAGAATAAAGCTGCCGGTTCCTTTTTATATCATTTCAGATAGTTAATTTTGGTTGAGATATTTAGAGCACTATAGTATGATTAAACCTGTTTTGAAAAAATGCAGAAAGAGGTTTTTATGTCAAAAACAGAAAACAAGATGGGTGTTTTGCCTATAAAACAGTTAATAATTTCAATGTCACTTCCCATGATGGCATCCATGCTCGTGCAGGCGCTTTACAACGTGGTTGACAGTATATTTGTAGCGCAGATAGATGAGGCTGCTCTTACAGCGGTAACCCTGGCATTTCCGCTTCAGAACTTCATGATAGCTTTGGGATCAGGTACCGGAGTTGGTATGAATGCTCTTTTATCCAGATCTCTTGGTGAGAAGAATTTCGATAGAGCGAATCAGGCAGCAAATACTACTTTGCTTTTGACTTTCATCAATTACATCGTATTCTTCTTGATTGGAATCTTTGGTGTAGAACCCTTTATCAGAACCCAGACAAGTGATCCTCAGATTATTGCCTATGCGGTTACTTATCTTAGAATCATCTGCCTTGTTTCAATCGGTATATTCAGCCAGATGACCTATGAACGTATGCTTCAGTCAACAGGCAGAACCATCTTCAGTATGGTTTCTCAGATGACTGGCGCAGTTATCAACATCATCATGGATCCAATCCTTATTTTCGGACTCCTTGGATTCCCTAAAATGGGAGTTGCAGGCGCTGCTCTTGCCACAGTATTTGGACAGGTTATTGCATCTATAGTTGGCCTTATCTGCAATCTTAAAAAGAATATTGATATAAAGTTAAGCATTCCAATGATATTAAAGCCTAAGGCAGATGTTATAAAGGAAATCTACTTTGTAGGTGTTCCTTCAATACTTATGATGTCTATAGGTTCAATTATGACCTATGCAATGAACCTTATCCTTATTACATTTTCAACAACTGCTACAGCGGTATTTGGCGTTTACTTCAAGCTTCAGAGCTTCTTCTTCATGCCGGTATTTGGCTTAAACAACGGACTTATCCCTGTTCTTGCCTATAACTTCGGAGCAAGAAGAAAAGACAGAATTGAGGAAGCCCTTAAATTTGCTCTCACTTTGGCAGTTAGCATAATGGTAGTTGGAGCTATAACTTTCCTTACAATACCGGGAATTCTCTTAAAGCTCTTTAATGCATCCGATGATATGATGACCATTGGAATACCTGCACTTAGAATCATCTGCCTCAGCTTCCCTGTTGCAGGCATATGTATTGCACTTGGTTCAGTTTTTCAGGCATTCTCGGAGAGTATTTATTCACTGGTTGTTTCTGTCGGAAGACAGCTTGTTGTTCTTATTCCTGTGGCATGGCTTTTGGCAAAGACCGGCAACGTAAATGCAGTATGGTGGGCATTCCCCATTGCTGAGATCGCATCATTTATGCTATCCATCTACTTCTTCAGGCATGTCCATAAAAAGAAAGTTGCCCCTCTGGAACTTGTTAACGAGGAGTAACAAATAAATAATTCAGTACTAAAATTATTAGAGTATAAACACTCTTAATTGTTTGTTAAATAAGGGTAAAAACGGCTTTTGCCGAAAAAATAAGCGATATAATTATTTCACCAAGGGGGAAACTGCTGATGAAAAAATTAGTCGCTTATTTTTTATTTACCCTTTTTTCAATTGGTTTTTTGAGTGTAGAAGTAAAGGCTGATGGATTTGATGCGGGATATTATGCAGCAAAATATCCGGATGTTGTAGCTGAGCTTGGAACGGATCCCGGCGCACTATATCAGCATTATCTTACATATGGAAAAAATGAAGGCCGCTTCCAGAATCAGCAGGAAGAAACAGAGTCCTATCAGATGTCTGTAGCATTCGAAGCTCCCATGATAAT
The DNA here is from genome assembly GCA_024690485.1 of Butyrivibrio sp. Lineage (GTDB taxonomy): Bacteria > Bacillota > Clostridia > Lachnospirales > Lachnospiraceae > Butyrivibrio. The sequence goes on from JAILPB010000003.1 coordinate 25,195, forward strand.
ACAGGAACTTCCCTACGGCGGCACGTACATTGATATAGATATTGCAAACCAGACACTTACATATTATGTAGATGGTGAGGTTGCCCTCTCAAGCCCCTGTGTAACAGGAAATGTAAGTACAGGAAATGATACGCCCACAGGAGTCTATTCCGTTATGACTCATACTCCGGGAAAATACCTCACGGGACCTACCTGGAATGTGTGGGTAGACAGATGGATGAGATTTACTCCTGGGGCTGCAATAGGAATACATGATGCCTCCTGGAGAAGCAATTTTGGCGGGGATATATATCAGACAAACGGATCCCACGGATGCGTGAACCTCCCCCACGACGCAGCATGCCAGCTCTTTGACATGGCATGTATCGGAACCACGGTAGTGGTACATTAAAAGTCCATTAGTCTTAGGATTCATTCGAAATAGAGGGAAAGACAAGAGGAATCCTTATTAAAAGGAAAATAGGATCATCGGCATTAAATCCGGTGATCCTATTTTCTTTCCTGTGAAAGTAAGAATTGTATATACTCTGAAACTGATGCTCTGTGTTCTTTGCTTAGCTTTTCATAACCAAAAAGCACATCTATCTGATCTTTTCTGAGATCCTTAGTGTTTTCTGATCCTGCAAAGGAAAGAAACTCTGCTTCTTCCAGCGTTCTTGCCGTTGCGGAGGGTGAATCGTAGAATATTTCATTATCTAAGGGAACCGCCAGTTCCATAAGTTCATCAAGGGTAAGATTATAGAAATGAGCCAGTTTAAAGCCTGCTATGATACTGAGCTTTCTTTTTCCTGTTTCATATAGATTGTAGGTTGGCTGTGTTACGCCTATATTAGCTGCTACATCTTCCTGAGTATAATTATGAGCTATACGAAGTTCCTTAAGTTTGTTGGCAACAAGCTCGTTTTCGTTAATCATAGAAGTAATCACCTCCGTGGTATTAGTCTATACGATTTTGGGGAGGCGATTATTACAAATGGATATACGTTTATATCGGTTTGCAATAAATGGTCGAAATTGAAATTGCAGGGGGGAGTTAGTATATAATAAGACCTATAAAAACTCTAAGAGAGTAAGATGTATGACCCAAAGTCACTGTGTTTTTGGCTTTGGCTTTTTTTAGGCGAAATTTTAATCAATATTTTATAACCAAAACCGTCTACAAAACTTGATAAAAAAGCTGATTTTTGATAGTATCACAGTTGTAGCGTGAAATTTTTCACATGAAAAAAGTTTACAATAAGATTTCAATATTAAGCTACATGTAACTTTCAGAGACGGCATATATCACATTTATACTCTGAATTACTACATAATCTAAGGAGGTTTCTATGATTTACTCAACAGAAGTAAAAAATATGTGTCCCGTAACACAAGGGGTACATCATGGCGCTGCTCCCATTCCTGAAGAGGCAAAGTGGGTTCAGTCCAAAGAGATTAAGGACATTTCCGGTTATACACATGGTATCGGCTGGTGTGCTCCTCAGCAGGGTGGTTGTAAGCTTTCCCTCAACGTTAAGGAAGGTGTTATCCAGGAGGCTCTTGTAGAGACAATCGGATGCTCAGGTATGACTCACTCAGCTGCTATGGCTGCAGAGATTCTTCCCGGTCTTACAGTTCTTGAAGCATTAAATACTGACCTTGTATGTGATGCTATCAACACAGCTATGAGAGAGCTGTTCCTTCAGATCGTTTATGGTAGAACACAGTCTGCATTCTCTGAGGATGGACTTCAGATCGGTGCCGGCCTTGAGGATCTTGGTAAGGGATCACGTTCAATGGTTGGTACAACATATGGAACACTTGACAAGGGACCTCGTTATCTTGAGCTTACAGATGGTTACATCACAGACCTTGCTCTTGATGAGAATGATGAGATCATTGGATACAAGTATGTTAACTTTGGTAAGATGATGGACTTCATCAAGGCTGGTGACGATGCTAACACAGCTATTGAGAAGGCTAAGGGACAGTATGGTCGTGTAGCTGATGCTGCTAGATTCATCGATCCCAGAAAACAGTAATAAGGTAAGGAGGAAAAAATAATGGCTTTATTTGAATCATATGAAAGAAGAGAGCCCCAGATCCTGGCTTGCCTTAAGGAGTATGGAATCTCTTCAATTGAAGAATGTAAAGATATTACAATGGCAGCAGGCATTGATGTATACAGCCTCATCGAAGGCATTCAGCCTATCTGCTTTGAAAATGCTAAGTGGGCTTACACAGTAGGTGCTGCTATCGCAATCAAGAAGGGATGCCGCAAGGCTGCAGACGCTGCAGCAGCAATCGGTATCGGTCTTCAGGCTTTCTGTATCCCCGGATCAGTTGCTGATCGTCGTAAGGTAGGTCTTGGCCATGGTAACCTTGGTAAGATGCTTCTTGAAGAGGACACAGAGTGCTTCGCATTCCTTGCTGGTCACGAGTCATTCGCTGCAGCTGAGGGTGCTATCGGTATCGCTGAGAAGGCTAACAAGGTTCGTCAGAAGCCTCTTAGAGTTATCCTTAACGGTCTTGGAAAAGACGCTGCACAGATCATTTCCCGTATCAACGGCTTCACATACGTAGAGACACAGGATGACTACTACACAGGTGAGGTTAAGGAAGTATTCAGAAAGTGTTACTCCAAGGATGCAAATTCACCTCGTGCAAAGGTTAACTGCTACGGCGCTAACGATGTACAGGAAGGTGTTGCTATCATGTGGAAGGAGAACGTTGACGTATCTATCACAGGTAACTCAACTAACCCTACAAGATTCCAGCATCCTGTTGCAGGAACATACAAGAAGGAGCGTACAGAGGCTGGCAAGAAGTACTTCTCAGTTGCTTCAGGCGGCGGCACAGGACGTACACTTCACCCAGATAACATGGCAGCTGGCCCAGCTTCCTATGGTATGACAGATACTATGGGACGTATGCACTCAGACGCTCAGTTCGCAGGTTCTTCATCAGTTCCTGCTCACGTTGAGATGATGGGTCTTATCGGCGCTGGTAATAACCCTATGGTTGGTATGACTGTATCTACAGCCGTATCCATCGAGGAAGCTGCTAAGGCCGGAAAGTTTTGACCATAATCACTTAGCGAGGTATTATCGAGCTTAGTGAGTATGGTCGTTCGGGCGAGCAACTTGTTGCGAGAGCCGAACTTCCTTATTCTTCTGGAATACACAGCAGTATGGTCGTTCTGGCGAGCAACTTGTTGCGAGAGCAGAACTTCCATTTGATAGGACGCTCGGGTCTGAAAGTATAATTGTTTTCTCACTGTTCCTTTGTGGGAATTCATGGTAAAAAAATTAAGAGCTACCTTTCTATGTTTTTATAATTGGAAAAACATAAACAGAAAGGTAGCTCTTTCTTTTTTTACTCATGAATTTACCCACTCGTCACAATGATTCGAAAACAATTATAGCTTTTCAGACCCGCGCTGTGCTTCTTCAGGCGAAAGCTTTTTCCGGCGCGCTGTGATGGAATGTAGGTTTATGAATGAGGATAGGTAGTGAGAGATAGGAAAAATTGTGGAGATGGAGTTATTTTTAGGATGTAAGAAAAATGTGAAGGTGGTGGAGCTACGGACAAATGGAAGGCGGTAGAAAAGAATAAGTATATTTGCGAGGCATTGCAAGGAGCAGATGAGACACTTAAGCAGGAAAAAGGGAAAGATCGATTTCTTTGAACTACGTGAAATGAGATCTTTCCCTTTTGAATGCTTTAGAGTCTCACTGCGAAGGCGCAGCGAGCAAATATACTTATTTTTCTATCCCCCTTCCATTGTCCGGCTACATTTCTAGCGGCGTTTTTCCGGGTGCTTTTCGTAGTAGGCGTCTTTGTCTTTGTACATGCGCTCATCGGCATAACGAAGAGCGAGACGAAGATTGCCGCTGGATTCGTCGTGATAGTGGCCAACAGCGAAGCACAGCCAGTCAGGATCACAGGCTTCTTCCCGTAGTTCTTTGATCTTTTCTTCGAATTCTTCTTCGCTGCTTTCGAGAGAGATGATTGTAAACTCGTCTCCGCCGGCTCTGAAGATCAGGTCATCTTCAAATATTTCTTTGAGAAGATTGGCAGCGTCTTTAAGAAGTCTGTCACCATCATTGTGACCGTCTTTATCATTGATTGTTTTAAGACCGTTGAGGTCACAGAAAGCAACTGAAAATGGTACGGGATGAAGTTTTAACTTTGTTGAAAGCTCATCTACATGAGTGTTCATGCAGTTTCTGTTATAAACGCCGGTGAGGATATCCACGTTACTGAGATACTCGAGCTTTTGCAGGAATGTGTAGTTTGCTATTTCTGCAGTTAAAAAGAAAGAGAGCAGTTCCACTGTTTCTTTTATCCTGACAAGAGAAGATACATCAAAGTTTGTGATGTATAAATATCCTATAATGTCACCCTGACGGACAAACGGAACAAGGCAGAGACTTTCAACATCATTCTCGCGGAGGGTACGAACCCATTCCGGAGCTTTCTTTTCCAAAACTCTGATATCGTGCTCGTCCTTGATAATGATATCGTTTGTGTTCTGACAAAGTGCCTCCCAACTTTCAACTATTTCATATGGGAATTTGGAAAAGACTTTTTTGATATCTTTATCATTGTTTCTTACATCGACACTCACTACTTCAAAGGTGCGAGCTTCTTTATCAATGGTAACAATGCTGGCAGCATAGGAGTCAGTGTACTCGCGAAGGTCTCTTGTGACATTTTCCATGCTTTCATGGAACTCTTTCTCATTTCGAAGTTCCAAACAGGACTTAATGACAAAACTTGCAATATCGGGTGAGACAGTTGCAAATTTGCCGGTATCCATTTCTTTATTGAGCGTGTAAGAAAATTGACAAAAACGGATATTGGGATCATCGCTTTCTTCTGCTATCGGATTTATTATATCCTGAGTCCAAAAACCATATATCTTTGTCGTATCTACATAGGTGTTGATGAATTGTCCATCCCAAGCTGCTTTAAGACATACTGCTTCAAAATTCGGCTCTTTTGGCAAATGTTGGTTATAGAGCTGGCCTTCAATTTTACTTTCTGCATCTTCAAATGGAATGCTCTGATCATTTTCACCACTCATAAAAATTTCGTAGTAATTCTTTTTTAAAGGCTCATTTATGGCAACAAAGCGCATTTCACCACAACTGCCATCAGGGAGCTTTTCTACAGACATGATGGTACTGGGAATAGGAGATAAGCTTAAGTATTCTTTTAGCCTCTTGTATTTTTCGCTTGTCATATTATTTCACCATTTCAGGATGCTTAAAATAGAAATCTTCTTTGAATTCTTGCTCATACTCACTGGCAAATCGCATTGCTGTGTGAATATTTCCTTCGGCCATATCGGTAAAATAGCCTACTGTGAAGTAAACCCACTCTGGGTCACTGGCCTTTTCCTTTAGTTGTTTGATCTTTTCTTCGAACTCTTTATCTGTTGTTCCGGTGGAAATAATTGCAAATTCATCTCCGGAGGATCTGTATACAAAATCATTTTCGAATACTTCCCGAAGAATTTTACCGGCATCGCTAAGGAGGTTATTTCCTGCATCATGTCCCTGCTTGATATTTATATTCCTAAGGGTGTTGAGGTTACAGAAAGCAACGCTGAAAGGTGCTTTGCTCTGCTTAAGCTCAATTGCAAGTTCATCAACCTTGGCGTTCATGGCATTTCTGTTCAGTACGCCGGTCCTCTGATCAAGAGAACTGGTGGCTTTGAGTTTATCGACAAATATGTGGTGAGCAACTTCCGAAGTGAGGAAAAATGAAACCATCTCTATTGTGTCTTTAAATCTTGAAAGCTGTGATATATCAAAGTTGGTAATATAAAGGTAACCGATTACCATATTCTGATGGATGAAAGGAGACAGGCAAAGGTTTTTTACATCATTGTCGCGAAGAGTTTTAACCCATTCGGGAGCCTTTTTTTCTATATCGCATAAGTCTTCCTCATTTCGGATGATGATGCAGTCGGTTCCGGAAATAAGAGTTTCCCAGGATTCCACTACCTCATAAGGAATAGTTGAAAAAACTTCATGCAGATTCTTGGTATTGTTTCGAACACTTTCACTGATAACTTCAAATTGGAAAAGATCCTTTGAAACTGTCATGATTGAAGCTGCAAAAGAATCTGTGAATTCACGGATGTCTCTTGTAACAGTGGTCATGGCAGAATAGAAATCTTCTTCCTTTCGAAGATTGATGCAGGTTCTTATCACAAAGCTTGCAATATCAGGGGAAATAATGGAGTACTTGCCGGAGTCCATTTCTTTGCTCAGGTTATATATGAACTGGCAGTAACCGATCTTTTCATCGCCGTTATTTGAAATCGGAATAATGATATCTTCAGTCCAGAATCCATAGAGCCTTGTAGTGTCTATGTAGGCGTGGTAGTGCTCATTGTTCCATGCTGCTCTGAATACTATATCCTCGAATTTGGGATCTCTTGTCAGCTTTGCATTGTAAGGAAGTCCTTCAACATTTTCACCTGTCATGCTGAAATTCTTGTTGGTTGCAACCATGATAATATCTCCGCAGCTTCCGTTATCTTTTTTCTCTACAGAAAAAATGCAGCTTGGCATATTGCACATATCTACGATAGTTTTAAATGTCGAATAATCGTAACCTGACATTTTTTACCCTCCGAAGACTGACTATAAAAAACGACATAGCGATTAAAATTCTACTATTATATAATAACACATTGATATCTAAAATACATTTATTTGTGTTTGGGAAATTATGAAAACCTTATAAATTTAGCGTGAATAAAGACATGCATGTTTGCTTAAGAAACTATCTTCCTTGTTCCTGAAGAATGCATTATAATAAAATCATGTATTGTTCTGCAATCATGAGGAGGTGATGTGTATGACGCTTATTTCATCGGCCGTGATCTGGCTGGTTGCTGCCATAGTTCTTGCAGTAATTGAACTTTCCACTATGGGACTTATTACCATATGGTTTGCCATTGGCGCTGTTGTGGCAATGCTTGCAGCACTTATCGGTGCAAATATCTGGGTGCAGCTTATTCTTTTTATCATTGTATCCATTATTGTTCTTGTAGCTGTACGTCCATTGGCTGAGAAGTATGTGAACAGAAATGTCAAGAAAACCAATATCGATGCAGTCATAGGCAAAAAGCTTGTGGCCAAAACCGATATTGACAATCTTAAAGGAAACGGCAAGGTAGACTATGAAGGATCCACATGGCTTGCTGCAACAGAAAGCGATGAGGAGAGAATAGCTGCCGGAGAAGAGGTAGTGGTAGTCAAGGTACAGGGGGCCAAGCTGATAGTCAGGAAGGCCGTTTGATCTGTAAACAAAAAAGTATTGTTAAGGAGGGAAAATTTATGATAGCAGTAATCATTATCGTAGTACTTTTATTGGTTCTTGTAGCAGCAAACATCAAGATCGTTCCACAGGCACATTCATATGTAGTTGAGAGACTTGGCGCCTACAAAGAGACATGGGATGTAGGTCTTCATATTAAAGTTCCGTTTATCGACAGAGTAGCAAGACAGGTGGATCTCAAGGAGCAGTATTGCGACTTCCCGCCTCAGCCGGTTATCACTCAGGATAACGTTACTATGCAGATCGA